>CAZSPM010000560.1:0-1869 GCA_964608785.1 uncultured Eubacteriales bacterium | reverse complement strand
TCTTTAAATCAAGTGCGGGGCTAGATCCATCAATGATAAGCTCAACAGCTCCTACACAAGTAAAGTCAGCAGCCCCAGATGGACCGGTTGAATCGGGAGTATTAAAAGGAATAGTAAATAGTTCTTGTGTAACAAGAACTAAGATCTAGAAATCGTTAAAGAAAGAGAAGAAAAAGGGAAGTTAGTTTTTACCCCCTGTGTTAATTTGAGTCTGTGAAAACGGCAAAAACACAAAAAAAGAGGTAAAAACTAATGAGATTAAAGTCACAAAAGCAGCTCTATTTCAAGATCCAAAGTGCATATACCTCTCAAGAGGAGGAATTAGTGCTGATGAGCCTCAGACTGGAGTCTCTGCCAGGCTATGAAGGGATTTTGACGAAGGTTTTGGGAGATTTAAACCCGAGCAAGGGTAAAGCTAGTGGCCGTGATGGAATGACAGCGGAGCAAGTCTTGAGAGCCCTAATAGTGAAGATGCGCAAAGGGCATTCGTATCGAGAGTTAGCACATGCCACTCGAGACTCACTGTCTGTGAAAGAATTTCTAAGGCTCTCGCCATTTTCAAAAGGGTTCCATTACAAAACGTTACAAGCAAACATAAAGCTCCTGAAAGAAGAAACACTTGATCTGCTAAATTCTGAGCTAAAAACTCTAGCCTTAAACGAAGGGATAGAAGACGGGAAAGATATCCGAACAGATGCCTTTAACACGCAAGCAAATATTCACTATCCGACAGACTGGAGCCTGATGCATGACAGTATTCGCGTACTAACCCGGATTATGTGCTACGCACATGAGGACATGCACGTTCCAATTGATTTTACCAATCACTATCGAGCATCAAAAAAGAAGGTGTTCAAGATCCATAACGACAAAAGCCATAAGAGGAGAAGAAAACTCAACTTAGAGTTGATTCGACTTACACGTAAAACACTTGGATATGCGAAAAAAGCGTTGTTAGTAATGGAGGATTTTGAGGGCTGTAAAACCTTAGAAGAGCAACTGGATCTGGACTCTTTAACCGCTGATTTGAAGCATTTTATGCCATTAATAGAGAACGTCATAGATCAGGCATATCGCCGTATAGTGAAGGGAGAGAAGGTTCCTTCAATAGAAAAAATAGTTTCAATTTTTGAAGAGCATACCGATATTATTCATAAGGGAAGCCGAAACATTGTCTTTGGACATAAAAATACCATTACGACGGGGAAATCTGGATTAATTCTGAACATTGATATTCATGATGGTAATCCTGCCGACGCAACCCTTGTTAAGGCAGTGATCGAAAAGCATGAAGAGTTCTATGGGGCCGTTCCTGAGAGTGCTGTGTTTGATGGCTGCTATAGCTCAAATGACAATAGGGAGTTTGCTAATAAAGTTGGAATTAAGAATGTCTGCTTCTCAAAGGAAACGGACGAACAAACTTCTTCCTCTCGTTCAATACGGAGGAAACTCAGAAACTTCAGGGCTGGCATTGAAGCTACGGTTTCTATGCTCATGAGAATGTTTGGCCTTACTCGAATTATGAGCAAGGGGTTGGAGAGTTTTAGAACAACAGCCAAGGCTGCGGTTGTTACCTACAATCTTTTCATCCTTTCTCGTATTCCACTTAAGACATAGACACTTTCTGACGGCGTCGTTGAAATTCGACAGGAGAGATCTATCTTTTCACTACTTTTCACTACTTTTCACTACTTTTCACTGCCATTCTTTCGAATTGCTGCCAGAAACTTATTGTTTAGTTTAAAATCTGCGGATTTCACTAGGTCCTAGCTCTCGATTATTCGGCTAGTTCCTGTGTTTTCACACAGGAACTAGATAACTCTCTGACACGAGCAAGACAACAGTGCCAAAGACATGGGATATTGATGC
>CAZSPM010000559.1:0-1875 GCA_964608785.1 uncultured Eubacteriales bacterium | reverse complement strand
ACCTATAAAAGCTTTTTTGTCTTTTAAAGGTTTGAGGATCTCAGAGGTGAGAAGTCCTGAGCAGTGAAACACGTATTTTTTTGACCAGTTGACATCCGAGACTACAAGCTCCTTTGTTACTTCTGCAATTACTTCATCTGGTAGACATAAAAAAATTAACTCTCCCTCTCTTGCTGTCTGAGTATTGTCCGTTCGAGCCTTTCCTTTGCCTATGATTTTCCTGCTTTCTTTAACAGAAGAAACTGTTTTGCAGGAGAGGGCCTTTATTCTGAATCCTTTTTTTGATAGGGCATATCCCAGGGACGTTCCGAGTCTTCCTGTGCCAATTATAGAAACATCCATCATTTTTTATTTTTAAAAATCTCGAGCCATTGATCGATCTCAAGAGGGGAAGGAGTGGAGACATTTTTTTCTGTTTCCAGAAATTTCAAGTGTTTTTTCAGCGCAGTTTTCAGTTCCCTGTCAAAATCATTGGCATTCAAAATGCTGGCTCCTTTTGCCTTGGCGAAACTTTTGATCTCGCGATCTGAGCTCACCACAACGAATTTCCTAAAATCTGTTTGCCTTGAAATAATTTCTTTGATAACAGCATCGGCATTCTGACCTGAGAGAGGGAAGAATATTGAAAATTTTTTTTCCTGAAATCTTTCATTCACTAAATTCAGGTCAGGTTTTCCATCGAAGACAAGCAACACTCTTGTTTTTTTCAATTTTTGGAAAACAAGAAGCTTAGAGACGAGTTCGTATTTACTTCGAGGATCCCTCAGATTGAAGGATGATGAGTATCCGATGTAGTTATTGCCGTCGATTAGATAGGTCACGTTTCTTGGCTTAACTGGAGGTTCGTATTGAGAGGCAGCTAAAGGGAGTAAGATTCTCCTGGCTTGAGGATAATAACCTCTGCCATGTCTCCGACTCTTCTCTTGAATTCTTCAGGGTCAGCACTCACCATGGGAAAAGTATCATAATGGATAGGAATGACTTTTTTTGTCTGGATAAATTCAACTGCCTTCGAAGCAGAGGGAATTCCCATGGTGTACCTGTCTCCAATAGGAATAAAGCTTAAATCTGGCTTAAAAAACTCACCGATGAGTTTCATATCAAGGGTTAATCCTGTATCACCTGCATGGTAAATTGCCTTCTCGTCCATTTCGATAACCACTCCTGCGGGATCACCCTTTTCCGCGGAATGAAGAGCTTGAACCATATGGATTTTTACCCCTTCAACTTCAATAGTTCCTCCGATATTCATTCCCTCAGCCGTTATGCCTTCTGCCTCGGCATCCACAGATAGCTCATGAATGCCCACACAGGTAGCGCCTGTTTTTTTGCAGATGCCAAAAGCATCTCCCAGATGGTCGCCATGATGATGGGTGACAATGACTATATCTGCCTCAGTTATTTCATCAGGAGTAGTGGATGCGGCTGGATTTCCAGTTAAAAAAGGATCGATATAGATTATTTTTGAACCATGAATTTTTACTCCAGCATGTCCTAACCAAGTGATTTCCATGGGTATTACCTCCTCTTATTAGATATTTCATCCAGAAAAGCTTCGCTTCTCTCTCTTCCGATTTATCCCGGAGGCCACGTCATCCGCCTCCCTCCTAATAGATGAAAGTGAATGTGGAAGACTTCTTGTCCTGAGTCCTTCTCAGTGTTGAGGACAATTCTGTATCCAGTTTCTGCGATTCCTTCCTGTTGAGCGATTTGACGAGCTACTAGGAGGAGGTGACTCAAGGTGTCTTTTCTTTCTTTAGGAATATCGTTAAGAGAGGCGAAGTGTTCTTTGGGAATGAGCAGGATATGAACCGGGGCCTGAAGGTTTATATCGTTGAAAGCTATAATTCTCTCGTCTTCAAAGATTATATTGGA
>CAZSPM010000558.1:0-1886 GCA_964608785.1 uncultured Eubacteriales bacterium | reverse complement strand
CGATCCCGGTCTGATCGACATCGGTCCCACGGTACTGAAGGCATTTTCCGTGCCGATTCCATCGGCCATGACGGGGAAGGCGGTATTTGAGTAAAAGGGTTCAAGGATTCCAGGGGTCAAGGGGTCAAGTGAAGTGCTCAAACACTACAAGGAATTAAAAGTTTGGCAGAAGTCTTATCAATTTTGCTTGGAAATTTATAAAATAACAAAAACATTTCCAGGGGAAGAGAAATATGGCCTAACTTCACAGATTAGAAGGTCTGCTGTCTCGGTTCCAAGTAACATTGCGGAAGGATATGGAAGAAAGACAACACAGGATTACCTTAGATTTTTGTACATATCTTATGGTTCTAATTGCGAACTGGAAACACAAATATTACTCGCTGGTGATCTTGATTACATCAGAGCAGAGAAGCTTGAGAAACTTCAGAGTAATATCGAGGAGGTCGAGAGGATGTTGAAGGCTTTAATTAAATCATTAGAGAATAAACGCTCGACCCCTTGACCCCTGGAATCCTCGGCCCCTTTTTTCTGAAAAACAAGGAGCACACCATGTTCAAAAAGAAGATTGTCCTCGAAAAGGATCTTTTCGAACGGGCCTCGAATTTTGCCAAGGAAAAAGGCTATTCCGACCTCACCGAATGGGTGACCGACCTCATCGAAGAAGAGATGAAACAGGGACAAAACGGCTCCGGCGGAACGGAAGAGGATGAGGTGAAGAAGCGACTGCAGGGGTTGGGGTATATCTCTTGAAGGAGGCTATCAGAGGTCACCTGTCAGCGTTCAGTCGGTATAAACCTCAATTATATGGGACAGGCTTCTGCTTCGTCGCTTTTGCTTGAAAAAAATCCATGAACACTTTATAGTTATCATGTAACTTCCTTAGAGTCTTCATGGAAAGGAGATCTTATGTCCGTGTATAAAGTGGTCTTAGAGCCATGCGAGGAAGGCGGTTATGTAGTCTCCTGTCCGGCCATTCCCGGTTGTCATTCTCAGGGAGAGACCAAAGAAGAAGCGATGGCCAACATCAAGGAAGCCATTGAAGGATGTCTTGAGGTCCTTAATGAACAGGCACAGTCGGATCAGGACGACGCCGAGATCCTTGAGGTTGCGGTTTGACTCAATTCCCTTCTGTCTCCGGGATGCAGGCCCGACGAGTCTTTGAAAAGAATGGATGGGTCTTCAAGCGACAGCGGGGAAGCCATATGATTCTTTCAAAGATGGGACATTCCGCTACTCTTTCCATTCCCAACCACAAGAACCTGAAAAGGCCACTTCTCAAAAGGCTCATCAAAGATTCCGCTTTCCTTTTTCTGATCGGAGGATGTTATGGCAAAGAAAAATGAATACCGTTTTACGATTATTATCGAGCCATGTGAAGAAGGGGGATATTTCGGCAGGTGTCCGGCCTTCCCGGGATGTCATGTAGAAGGCGAGACCTATGAAGAGACGATCAATGAAATGAGAAAGGCGGTCGAAGCCTTTATCAAAGACTATCTTGAAGAAAATGAGCTATTACCTGAGGATGAAGTTACAATCACTTCTCTGAAAGTGGCTGTATGAGCAAAAAATTCCCTGCGGTGACCTCCGATGAAGTGATCAAGGTTTTGCGGAAAGCGGGATTCCGGTTCAAAAGACAATCCGGCAGCAGTCATGCGATTTATTTCCGAGATGCCGACAAAAAACGAACCACCGTACCTATTCACTCCGGCAAGATGATCAAACGTAAAACATTGAAAGCCATTTTGGATACTTCAGGCATCACCATCGCTGATTTCGAGAAGATGAGAAAGTAGGAGAATGTTCTATTGCTATTTTGTCCCTTAAACCTCCTCTCCCCTCGAGACTGTGTCGCAATTAACAGCCACTAAGAAAAGTGGGGGAAG
>CAZSPM010000557.1:0-1887 GCA_964608785.1 uncultured Eubacteriales bacterium | reverse complement strand
TTAAAGAATGTTACATTTTAATCAACCACAAATGAGAAATCAATGTATTATAAGAAATATTTGAAATTTTTCAGCAAAGGAGGAAATTTCCTGCTATTTTTTCTCTTTTCTCCTTCTCAGGATCTCTTCAACCTTACATTCCATATCTTTATGATGAGTTCCCTTCCAGAAAACCCGGTCACACTCAGGACAAAGAGCAAAGGATTCAGCTCGCTCGAAAACAAAAGGAGTCACCATATTTTTGGCTCGTTCCTTCGATAAATCTCTAAGCTCCACATTGCATTCGATACAGCGAGAATAAGGGCTGATATCTTCCCAGAGTTCAAATCCGTTCAAGACCTGTTCGAGCTGGGTGTTCCAATCTTCGCTTTCAATGAAAAGCGTTTTGATGTTTCTAGACTTTTCAATCAACTCATTATCTCTGCTCAAGAGAGCTCTGCCCTCATTCTGAGCCAGAGTCAGGAGGTCGCTATCTTCGATTTTGCTGAAGTATAACACATCAAACCCAAGAATCTTCAGCCATTTGGCTAATTTCCCGAGCATGCAATCAACTATAAATATCATGAGGCGGCTTCCTCTAATGTTTAGAAAAAGGGGACTGTCTCCTTTTTCGTGCCTTTTACTGTTAAAGACCAAGGAATTGAACACTTAATCCTGAGACGAATATCATCGCACCTGCCAGGGCATGAGCATATCTCTCCAGACGGCCCAAACGAAGAAAACTTACCCCCCAGGAAGAAACCGCAATAATCGCGAGCATGGTCAGAATCGTTGTCAGGCCAAAAGCCAGAGCAACAATCGCAAGGCCCTCAATATTGTGTTTGGCTGCAGGATACATTATTAGAGGAATCAGGGGTTCGCAAGGGCCGAAAACAAATATGGTGAAAAGAATCCATGGTGTAAGATTCGTCTTTGTCGTCTCTTCATGAATATGGGAATGGGCGGCTTCATGGGTATGAGAATGTTCATGTTTCTCTCCATCCGCATGGATATGAATATGTTTATGTGGTTTTTTTCTCAATGCCCTGTGGAAACCCCAGATAAAGTAGGCAAAGCCGAAACTAATGAGCAGCCAAGCCGCTAATCCCCCACGGAAGGATTCGACGGCCTCCAGCCGAAAAACAGCTACCCCCAAAGCAATTCCGATAAAACCCAAAATGATAGAACTCAATACATGTCCCAAGCCACAGAGAAAAGAAATAAATAATGTCTTGGGAAGCGACCATTTTCGAGCACGGCCTATGACAATAAAAGGGAGGTAATGATCAGGGCCGAGAACGGTATGAACAAAACCAATTGTGGCTGCTGTCCCGGCTATGACTAATATCTGGCTGTTTATCATTTCTAGTATTCAATTATACAGTAATTATATGGTGGACGGTAGGGGATTCGAACCCCCGGCCTCCGCGTTGCGAACGCCGCGCTCTCCCACTGAGCTAACCGCCCACGTTGAAAAATGCAGCCTAAAATGAACTTACAGAATTTAACACTTTTGCTGGATTTTTTCTACTTCTATCTGTTTAAACCCCGATCACATCTTAAAAGTAAATTTTGACCTTATCTTAAATATTTCCCTTATATGGATTTAAAAAATCTGTTAATTTTGCTGTTACCTTTCGCCATTAAGGTTGAAAACAGTGACACTATTTGCAAACTTATTTGCATTTAGCAGCATATCTTTCTGAGTATAAGAGACCCCAGCTTTTTTCTGCCGCTCAACGAAAAGATTTGTCCGTTTAACTAATACTTGATTTTTTTATTTATTGTATTAAAATTTAATACAGGAGATTAAAATGAGAGCGATTATATCAGTAAGTTTTCCTGAGGAGCTCGCAGCGGAATTGAATCGATTGGCCAAGGAAACAGGCCGAACAAAGAGTGAGCTTA
>CAZSPM010000556.1:0-1887 GCA_964608785.1 uncultured Eubacteriales bacterium | reverse complement strand
CCCAACATATTTAGGAGGCATGGTTCCTTTGGGATAGCCGTTGATGACTGCTTCAGGCCTACGTGCATCAGGTATAATGATCACGTCATAATTGTTTTGCAGGTTTCCCGCTCGGATATCGGCATCAAAAATGCTCTTATACGGAAATTCATATTTCTCCAGCACCCACCTTGTCCAGCCTTCATTCGCACTGGCCATCCAAGATTTATACATCCCGGTTCTTACTTTTTTTAGACCAAAGGTTTTCACTTTGGGGCGCGCTGATATTCCTCTTATCGTTAGGTTTAGCTCTTTGGCCAACTTATCCATAAAAGTTCTCTTCAGTCTGCTGGAAGGAACAATGATAGTTCCTTCGGGAAAATCGCTTTTCTCGGCTCGAAACGATTCTTTTGCCCACAGGACTCTACCTCCTTGTTTCAATATCCTGTTAGTGGCTGTAAAACTGGCATTCGTCTCATGGCCGATCAGATAAGCATATTTTGGACTCCCTGTAATCCCTCCTGGATGCGGCTTAACCTCTCTAAGCAAGGTCATTTTGCACTTCACTGGAGAATTGGCCGAATAGACCTTGATACCGAATTGGTAGGGGAGAGTCCAGCCCATCATGTCGTATGACTCAATAGGAGCGCCTTCAAATTTTTTGGGCCGGACGAGACCCTGCCAGAGTTGGTAATATTTCCTGAGGTCTGGATACTTTTGTTCTTCAAAGACATTCTTGATAAAAAGCGCAAAAGGCTGATCCATTGGGATGATATAAGTGCCAGCAGGATATTTAATTCCGTCACAGGAAAAGGCTTCATCACTCTTATGAACATCGATCCCGAGGAGAATCATCCTGTTCAGAAGCAGGGAGGCGATTCCTTGGTCCCTCTGCTTTTCAGGTATGATCCAGGCAAAGGGAGGCTCTTTACGGAATCTTGCGATAACATCCGTTCCCATCTTATACTTGTTAAAGAGAAGTTCGTTTTTATATTTAGCCGCCACATCCAGAACAGCCATAGAAGCTGTCAAGCAGTAATCCACTGCATCTTTGAGGCGCCACCAGCCTCCTTTCCAGGGGCTTGGATAAAAAGCAGACATCGTCAAATCCTGGTACTGCTGGGGAAAATCTCGAATGGTGTAGAAATGAGGCGTTGCATAGCGGTAGAGAGCGGTCTCCGTCAATATGGAGATGATGTTATGGGAATCCACAACCTGGGTCACATATCCGGGATACCAGGTATCGAAGATGAGCCTTGAGATAGCCCCTTCTTTTCCTTCCTCATCAAAAGCAGCACCCATGGCCGAGCCAACTAAATTTTGCCAGCGAACGATAAGAGGGTGAACGTTGGGATTTGTGGGCTCTGAATTCGGAGGAATCCAGATTCTGGCAGGAAAAGGAGCTGTCTGGTGATGATTATACAGGATAACAGGATACCACTCTTTGTTGATCAATCGTGTTAAATTCTGTGTTTCTATAAGATTGGCAACATAGGAATCACGGTTATTGTCATGTCCTGCATATATGTGGTATAGCCATGGCATAGAGGAGACCTCATAGGGAGTTCCTACATTTGGGTGGTACCATTCGGCTAGAAGATTCATCCCATCCGGATTGGCAAAAACCAGAACGAGAATGACATCTTTCAGAATCCTGAGTGTTTCCGCATCGTTGGCGGTTACCAGGTCATAGGCCAGCTGGATATTGTGCTGAGCAGGTGCACATTCAGATGCATGCAGTCCTCCATCGATGTAAACCACTGCCTTTCCTTCTCTGGAAAGTCTCTTGGCTTCCTCATCAGAAAGGCCATTAGCCAGAGACAGCCTTTGGATTATTTTTTTGTATTTTTCAAGGTTTGCCAGATTTTCCTCAGTGGAAATAACAGCATAGGTCATAGCCTGGTCCAT
>CAZSPM010000555.1:0-1888 GCA_964608785.1 uncultured Eubacteriales bacterium | reverse complement strand
AGATGTCGCCTGGCGGCCGGACGGAAAGGGATTGACATTCCTCTGGCGCGAGAAGAAAAAGAAGGCCGAGGAGACTGAGGAGGAACCGGATGATTCCAAGCGGAAAGACCGGCTCATGTTTCTTGCTCCTCCTTTCGATATGTCTAAGGTTCAAACGCTCGTTGCCAGCAAGGAGCGCTTCAGCCAGGTCAGATACTCTCTTGAAGGCCGTTACGCGCTTGCGACATTGACGAAAAATGAGGGAAAGAGACGGCAGGAGATTGTGGCCTTTGACTTGAAGAAAAAAAAGCCCCTGAAATATGTATTGGTCAAAGATATCGATCCTGATGATTTGCTGAATCTTCCGGGAGAGGTCGTTACACGAAGAACCGGAAATGGCATTGTCTATGCTCTCCTTTCGAGTGACGGGAAGTCAGTGTACTTACAAGGACCAGGATACAAAGAGGACTTTAAGCCTCGGCCCTTTATCGATAGCATCGCCATCTCCAGCGGAAAAAAACAGCGTGTGTTTGAAGGTTCCTCAGAGATGTATGAGCGACCGCTGGTTCCACTGGATGAAGATATGACCCAAATTATCATAAGCCGGGAATCGAAGACTCTCTTTCCAGACAGTTACCTTTGGAACAGCGATGGCTCGGTAGTTAATCTTACCAATAATAAAGATCCTTTTCCCGAAGTTGCTGACTGTGAGCGGATCGATTTTGAATTCGACCGTCGCGATGGACTCACCATCCATGGCCGCATCACTCTGCCACTTAACTATAAGAAAGGTACTCGCATTCCTGCAGTTTTCTGGGCCTATCCAAGGGAATATCAGTCTTTCAAAGACTACAAGAAGTCTGCCATTCGTTCTCGCAATCACAATTCTTTTCCTCACCTGAATTATCGCAATTCGTCTGAGATATGGCTCACACAGGGATACGCAGTAGTCGTTCCAGATATACCGATCATTGGAAAAGGAAACGCTTTTAATAACAACTATATTGCCCATCTGAAGGATTCTGTGTATGCGGCTATTCGAAAAGTGGATGAGATGGGTTATGTCGACATCGACAGGATAGGTGTTGGCGGACACAGCTACGGAGCCTTCATGACGGCAAACTTACTGGCTCATACCAGTTTCTTCAAGGCAGGCATCGCGGGCGATGGAGCATTCAATCGGACATTGACTCCTATGACGTTCCAGAGCGAACGCCGCTTTGTTTGGGATGCTCAAGATACATACTTAGAAATGTCTCCCTTTTTCTATGCAGACCACATCGATACACCCCTTCTCATGTATCACGGGGCTGAAGACAACAACAGTGGGACTTTCCTGATTCAGTCGGAACGCCTGATTCAGGCATTGACAGGGCTAGGAAAAAAAGCGGTTCTCTACATTTACCCATTCGAATCTCATGGACCGAGGTGTAAGGAGACTTATATGGATCTCTGGGCGCGCTGGCTCAATTGGTTTGATACTTACGTAAAAAAAGCTGGCACAGAGAAAAAGTAAAACTCTATTTTTTTATTTTTATTATCTCTAGTTTACGCAGCCTTTTTTGTATGATGTTATCCCGAAGAGAAAAGTAGATCTTGTTCGTTCCTTTTTCTAGAGGGATCATTACCACATCAGTCATGTAGAGCCCCTCTTTGATGTAGCTTCTGAGCCGCTCGAGAGAAAGTTTCTCCCTTATCTCTTTCTTCTCTCCGTAAGAGCTTTTTAGCTCAACATTCTTTACTTCAATGTTGAGCTCTAAATTATAGGCATATAAGGTGTTTTCTTTTTGATAATTAATGGCTCGGAATGGAATGCTGAAGATACAGTCAACCATATAATTTCCCTCGCCACTTTTTTCAATTTTTCCAAAGGATTTCTCATAATCCAGGAAGGGAAGGATTTCAAGTA
>CAZSPM010000554.1:0-1889 GCA_964608785.1 uncultured Eubacteriales bacterium | reverse complement strand
GTCCAATTCAAATGCAGTACTCCATATCGAATAGGTCCCCTCGAAATAAGTTGTAAAGTCAGGATGCATTTCATGCTCAATTGTGAAAGTACCAAGTCCCCTTGTAAACGTGAATGTGCGGGTATATTTCGGAACATCATCATAATTACCTGTATATTCGACATTAAACTCGAACCATTCATCCACATAGGACTGCCCATCTACTTTAATGATATGTCGGCACCGCAGATTAGTCGCAGCAAAGGTTACCGTAACCTGAATGGTTGCTCCTGTAATCTCTCCTTTCTCAGCGATTGCAAACTGTTCGCTTTCGCCATACACGCTACTATCACTCGCATTTGTTATCCTTATCTTGTAATTTGTGCCCTCCTGGAGACCAAGAGAAACCGTCCACGTAAATCTCCCATCATTGGTTGTGCTTGAGGTAATTGTCTCTATTCGAGTGGAGCCTTTATACAGCTCGATCTTCACACTCCCAAAATCTCCCCTTGACTCCCACTCTATGCTACCGCTCTCCCCCATTGTCCATGTTGTATTACGATTTGGTTCTGTTACTGTTATAGATTCGTCACTGACACTAAATCTACCACTTTCACCATAAACCCCACTATCATCTACGCAGGATACTCTCACTCTGTAGTCAGAACCAGCTGTGAGATCGGTGGAAACTGTCCAATTGTATGAACCATCATTATCCGTGCTCGATACGATTGTCAGAATCCTGTTACCTCCCTTGTATAACTCAATCTTCACATTTGTCAGTATATAAACTCCCAGATTTCCTGAGGGCTTGAATGCTTGAGGGGAAGACTTCTGGGCCATAATTGAAGATCTTGGATAGACAGGTAAATTCATCCTCTGGGAGCCTCTGATCTCTTTTGTGCCTCCTATGTTTCCTATCCTCCCCTGGCTCCTGCTTTTCCTAGACGAATTGATACTTACTGACCTTTCTCCTGCTTTCATCAAGCTATGGGTAGGAGAGGAAGATTGAACTGTTCCTCTCGGATTGGAATATGTTAAATTTCTGCTTGGATTTAGCCTTAAATTTAGGCTGCTCTGCATTCCAATATTACCTTGAGAAGTCAAAGACGCATCAGAGCTCCAAGTTATCTCCACTTCATCATTCATCCACCAGGTGGTTCCGCTCTTCGGGTTTGTCATGGTTATGGTGTGTTTTCCGAGGTCAGCGCTAATTGTGGCTGTCTGCCCTGCTGTGACTGAAACACTTCCTTCGTAAGCTTGATAACCCTCTTTCTCCAATTTTATAGTATGGCTTCCAGGACTTACACTGGTTAAAGTTGTGTTTGTGGTCCTCCCTGTGTCGCTCCCATCAAGATACACCTTTGCTCCTGTAGGATTGGAGTTTACTTGAATACTCCCAGTTGTTGGAACAGCAGCTCCTCCTCCATTCCCTCCTTTTCCTCCTCCTCCTAGCACGGCAGCTCCCACTCCCCCAGCTAGAACAATGCCGCCAATCACATAAATTAAGCTGGATTTTCCTTTGAGTTCATAGATCGGCGTTTCTTTAACTTCTCCCGCAACTACTCTTATTACGTCGGTTTTTTCTCTTTTCCCCTTCTTTACCCGCACCTTAACAGAACCTGCCCTGGCACCAATGATCAATGGGGTCTTTCCCACAGAATCCTTATCGTCAAATAAATAAACATCCGCTCCCGCAGGCTTTGACTGAATCTTTAAACCTCCATACGACTTCTTTATTTCCTGGAATAGTTCTAAATATCGGGGTGGACATAAAAGCTTATCGGGCTCTCGATAATAGTCTATCTCTATTAGAGCTCTTATAGTCTCGGTAAATTCTTCGCTTCCCCTCTCCTCAATGGTGGCGTAATGCGCCAGGGAGAGATAATAAAGGACCGCTGCTCTTTGAT
>CAZSPM010000553.1:0-1900 GCA_964608785.1 uncultured Eubacteriales bacterium | reverse complement strand
CCTGCGATTCTCTGCGTTCTATGTAGCGCAATGTAACAATCTGGAAGATCAGCCGGTCAGGAGAGGAGATGTCCTCCAGTTCCTTTCCTATCCGGGGAATAAGCGGTTGTTTTTTTACTTCTTTAACCGGCATGATTTTATAGATATTCCCTACCTTCACCGCCGCGATATCATTGACTTCAAAAATAGTCTCTAAAAGGGGAAATACATCCTCAACAAAAATCTCACCGCTGGTGTGAATATTCACCTTCCCTCTCACCTTTGGGTCGATTATATAGTTAATCCCCAGTATGTCTGCAAGAGAGGTGATCACATCCTTAATATCGGCATCCACAAAATCGATGTGAACTTTCTGCTGCTCTTCTTCAGATTCCTCCAGTCCACCCGGTGCGATTTCAGCCATCTCCCCCTCCAGGGCCCCTTCCTCACCTTCCTCCAGTACCTCTTGCTCCTCTTCATCCTCCTCTAAAAACTCTTCATCCTCCTCAGGTTGAGACACTACCTCTTTTTCTCTTTTTCCCGCTGCTATTCCCTGCTGAGCTTTTCTCTCACCCTCTCTCTTCTTCTCTTCCTTGAGCCCTGCTCCTTCTTCTTTTTCCCCCTCTTCTGGTGAAGTTTCTGCCAGGGCACCAAATCTCTTCATCTCGTCCTCCACCAGTTTCCTGAAGCGGGCATTCAAGTCTTCAACCTCGTCCTCCTTTTTATCGGTCAACTCTTTTTTTAAACCTTTAGATTCTTTCTTGTCTACTCGTTTTTCTTCTTCCGGTGGTTTTGCTTTTTTCCCTGCTTCTTCACGCACCCCGTCCGCAGATTTCACCGAGGGTGTGCGTATAGTGGTGGCAGTGCGCTCCTTAATTTCCTGCTTTTCAATCTTCGCTTCTGACGGCTTTCCCTTCTCCTGAGACAAGGTTTTTTCCATCGCACCACTCAAGAGAATTGCTGTTATCACCATAAAAAATACTGCACGCTGTTTCATGTCTCCTCAACCTCTCTTCCATGTCATAGTGTAAACCCCGCTAGGAAGACTTAAATGGTTTAAGTCTCTCCCCCACTCGCATTAGTTGTATACCTGCAAAAAAAAGCGCCCACGGAATTTCATCCTTTCATGCGTTCCCTTCCTTCCCGGCATCCTCTTTCAGAAAAAAACCAGTAACCACCATTGTGACAACCACTTCTTTCGGATCCTTCTGGCTTTTAACACTAATTTTCAGTTTGGGAATGACGAGATACTTCGTGTTCTTCTCCAGGTCAGCCAAAAATTTTCTTGTCTTGTTTAAATCCGTAATCAATCGTATCTCCAGAGGGATGACCAGAAATGCATCTTTTTCCTCCGAATTTTTTACTTTCACGCTTTTCAGTTCCAGTCCGTGTGTTTTTGAAAGCTTCTCCAGTATTTTTTGCATCTCTGCCGCTGCCAGAGAAGGGGTGCTCCCTTTGAGCAACTTCCTGTTCAATTGATTTTGCTTTCTCTTCACTTGAGCAAGTCTTTTTTCGATCTCTTCTTTCTGATTAATTACCTTTTCAAATTTCTGAAGCATCATCTCTTTTTGTTCTGTCCCCCCCCTGATATCACTCTCACTCTCGATAAAGGGTATGATGACATAATTGATGACAAGAATGAGCACCGCAGCGTAAGACCCTATAGTCAAGATTCTTTTATCCCTTTTGGAAACTTTCAAAAAAGCTCCTCCTACCGTAACCAGTGCCTGAACGAAAAATCACGTTCAGGTTAAAAAATCAGAATATTCCTAAGTTAAATAGAACAAAATCTATTTAACCGGGCAAGCGAAACAAGAAATCCGAAACAAACAAAAATACTGATGCAAGATTCAAGATGCATAATGTATTATTTAACTCCGATAGAAATTCTTTTCATTAAAGGAGTCTCTTACACCCTTGT
>CAZSPM010000552.1:0-1906 GCA_964608785.1 uncultured Eubacteriales bacterium | reverse complement strand
GCCGATCAGCTGTGTGGTTGCATATGTAATACACAGACACGCTCTCCCATGCGGGGATTTAGGTCTTTGATCTTGGCGTAGGCGCTTTCCGGAGTTGGATAGAGCTCATCGCCTGGACCGTGGTTATGGATAGCCAATTTAATATCGAATTCTTGAACCTTCTTGTTCACTAAGCCCAGAAGCTCATGATTGGGTACGCCGATAATAACTTTCATTCCGGCTGCTTTTGCGTAGTGGAAGGCACGCTGAACTTCTTCTTCATTTTTCATATAGACAACGCCACAGCCGTAAAGTTCAAGGCCTGTTTCTTTGACTTTCTGAGCAACCGCCCTTATTTGTGCCTCTGTGCTTTCCAAGGGAAGATGAAAGCTCTTAAAAGCAATTCTCTTGAGACCCAGTCTTTTTGTCATGGACAATGTATCTTCCAGGGAAAACTTTCGGAAGGTGTAGGAGGCCATGCCAATATTCAGCTTCATCTGAAGTTTTTGAGTTTTTCCTTTTTTGTATATTGGAGAAGCCTCCATATTAGGGGCTACGGATGTGACAGCTACTCCAATACCGGCAAGTTTTAAAAAATCCCTTCTTGAAGTTTTTTTCATGATTGTTTCCCTCTATCATAAAGTCTTAGCTCTTCGGAAGAATCCAGGGTTTTCTGTAGTGACTGGCCACAAGATTTTGTCCTTCTGGGTCACCCACTATCTCTTCTTTATTGCCATTCCAGCGGACGTAGCGGCGTAGAATCGCTGCGATATTTGCCAAGTGGCAAGCCGTGGCAGACCTATGTCCTACCTCAACGTCTGCTTCAGGTTCTTCTCTAGATTTCATGCAATCGACGAAATTTTTCACGTGTGCAAAATGATAATCTCTCGACCCTCCCTGTCTTGGCTTCCCCAGCATACGATATACGCGATTCGACTGTTTGAATTTATCGGTCTCAGAATGAACTTCCCATCCTCCTCTATCCACGACAAGAATGCCATTTTCGCCATGGAATTCAACACCATGTTCACGCTGCCAGGGACCAACGCCACAGCCGATCATATGCTCCCAGAACAACGAAAATCCTGGGAACTCTACCACAGATTGCTGTGTATCCGGGGTTTCCCTAATATCATCTGGAAAGCCATATTTTCCACCAGTAGCCATGGCACCAATGGGATCTTCCTTCATGGCCCACATAACCAC
This sequence comes from uncultured Eubacteriales bacterium, assembly GCA_964608785.1. Taxonomy (GTDB): domain Bacteria; phylum Acidobacteriota; class Aminicenantia; order Aminicenantales; family Aminicenantaceae. The sequence goes on along the minus strand of CAZSPM010000552.1, from coordinate 721 downwards.
ATCGACCATATGAGCGCCCCAGTCGGTCATCAAACCACCGGAATAATCCCAGAACCATCGGAAATTGTGATGGAATCGCATAGGATTAAACGCGCGCTTTGGAGCTGGACCAAGCCAGAAATTGTAGTCTACATGAGCCGGCGGAACTCCGTCAGGAGGATTTCCTATGTTGCCTTTCCAGTCCAGATATGTCCATGCACGCACCATACGGATCTTTCCCAGGTTTCCAGATTGGACGAAAGCCACAGCTTCTTGAAAATGCCTCGCACTGCGCTGCTGTGTACCTACTTGGACTATACGGCGGTTCTTACGGGCTGCATAGATCATTGCTCTTCCCTCTTCAATTGTTCTCGCCAGCGGCTTTTCCACGTATACATCTTTACCTGCCTGGCAGGCATAGATTGCGGGTAAAGCGTGCCAATGATCAGGCGTGGCAATTATTACTGCATCGATAGCCTTGCGGTCCATGATCTTCCTGAAATCTCTATAGCCTTCAGGTCTTTTGCTGCGCTCTTTCTCGACAATCTGGAGGCCCTCTTCCAGATGTTTCTCATCGACATCAGCAATGGCAAGACACTCGATCTCTGGGATGCCCAGAAAAGAACGCAAGTTTGCTTTTCCCATTCCGCCACTGCCGACAAGGGCAATATGAATCTTTTCGCTGGGGCTGATCCTTTTTTCCCTAGCTGCTGCTTTTTCTTTAACTATCTCAGTACCAGCA
>CAZSPM010000551.1:0-1906 GCA_964608785.1 uncultured Eubacteriales bacterium | reverse complement strand
CGTCTATTAATGTGACTCTCCTCTTATTAAAGAATAATTTCTGCAAAAATTAGGTCATTTATTCAGAAAAGTAAAAATAATATGTCAAATGTTGAGACGCGACCCCATTACTTTGCAATCCTCTCCCCATTTTTTTAAAATAAAAAGAGGAAAGGCTGAGCGATCTTCGCTCTCCATGCAGTCGACATGCTGTTAAGAGTCTATTAAGGAGAGAAAGAAAAAATGATTGGAATCATGGCCGATTCCCACGATAACCTCCACACAGTAAAGTGCGCCGTCGATTTATTCAAGAAAATGGAGTGCGATCTTGTTATCCATGCCGGAGATTTTGTTGCCCCGTTTGCAGCTCGAGAGCTCGAAAGTCTATCCTGTCCGGTCAAAGCTGTTTTCGGAAACTGCGATGGAGAAAAGCTGGGTTTGAAAAAAGCCATCCGTGCCTTCGGGGAGATAAAGGAAACGCCATTTATCTTCAACCACTTAAACCTAAATATCCTGGTTACACACGTCCATTCTTCTCTCAAATCCTATCTAGCCGCTCAAAAATATGATGTCCTGATCTTCGGCCATACTCACAAGCCAGAGATAAGAAGGGAAAAAAATACTCTTCTCATAAATCCAGGAGAGGCTGGAGGATGGGTATCAGGAAAAAGCACTGTGGCTATCCTGGACACAAAAATTCTCACTGCAGAAATCATAACACTTTTAAGATAAGAGCGGCTGAAACCGATAGATCTGGAGAAATCATCTCATCCAAACGGCTCAATCTGAATGGAGTTCGATAGCATGCCTCGAGGAATAGAAAGACGTCAAAAACCCAGCTGGCAAAAAATCCGAAAACCCGCTCCAGCTCCGCCTAGTCCGCGATCTTCCAAACAAAGGAAAAAAGCTCCAAACAGAAAGAAATAAAGAAAGCCAGGATGCTTTTTCTAGAATAAGCGTATTAGCTCTTAAGAAAAAATGACAATTCGAAAAAGGAGCTTGATCCTTTTTTTATTCTCTGCTAAGGGCAGTGGATGAAAAAAACCGTTTGAAGGCCGAGCGGGCATGGAGAGATCTGACTTTTAAATTGGTTCCAACGGGGTCAGGCTTTCATAATGTTCTGTCATTCCTGTACCTGCTTCCGCAGGCACAAGCTCCACGGAAATCAAGAATCATGTTCGTCATTCCTGTGAAAGCAGGAATCTAGAAAGTGGATAGTCCTGGATTCCCGCTTATGCGGGAATGACATTTTTTTCAATCCCCGTTAGAACAACTTATGAAAGCCTGACCCCAATGCTGCAAATTATTAAAGTCAGATCTTTCAGAGGCCTGAAACCGAGCTGCTTTTGACTCGCTGGGGCAAAAGCGGCGTGTTTTCTGAATCCACTGCCCTGAGCACCCTTTCTTCCCTGTTTGCATAATTAATAGGCCTGTATTATACTAACTTTTTTTAAAATTGACTGCGTAATAACATGAAAAAGGAAGAAATAAACAACAATAAAAAGGAATTATGCATATGAAAAAGGTCATCATAATGGGAGCAGCCGGAAGAGATTTCCACAACTTCAATATCTATTTTAGAGACAAGGAAGAATTGCATGTTGTCGCTTTCACCGCAACCCAGATACCTGACATTGAAGACAGGAGCTACCCTTCCTGCCTTGCTGGAAAACATTATCCTGAAGGAGTCCCAATTTATCCAGAAGAGGAACTCTCTTCGCTCATCAAAAAATATGAAGTCTCTGAGGTTTATTTTTCCTACAGCGATGTTTCTCATGAGTACGTCATGCACAAAGCATCTCAGGTTATGGCAGCTGGAGCCAGTTTTATCCTCCTTGGCCCCGAGGAGACTATGATAAAGAGCAAAATTCCTGTTATATCAGTCTGTGCAGTAAGGACCGGATGTGGAAAAAGCCAGACGACTCGG
>CAZSPM010000550.1:0-1913 GCA_964608785.1 uncultured Eubacteriales bacterium | reverse complement strand
ACCCATGTGATCACCCTCTTTGGGAGACGTAGTCCGATCATCAGTACTACTGCCCACAATACCAAGGCAGCAATACCCACTCTAAAGGTCACAATAGTTAATGGCGGAAGCTCTTTAACCACCACACCAACAAAGAAAAAGGAACCTCCCCATAAAATAGAGAGAACAATAAGCATGACCCATACTTTCGAGTTCATTGCTGTGGAAAAGGAAGAGGGCATAGTCGTTATCCTTACTGTACTAATCTGTCAGACCTATACTATCCATGAACAAACCTTGGATATATCTGTATTTTGCGACATATCCAAATTTTCTCTTTAATGAACTATTCAGAATTGACGCGCAAAAATCGGATAGATCGCACACCAAAAGTATGATGAGATAGCAGTGTGAGTTGTTAGAAAAGGAGTGCAGCTATGTCAATGCCATCTGAAATCCGGATGCGAAAGGCAATCGAAAAAAGAGACAAATCCTATGACAGTCAGTTTTACTATGGCGTCATCACGAGCGGTATATTTTGCATTCCCTCCTGTTCAAGCAAGCCCGCACGACCTGAAAATCTAAGATTTTTTGCTGATAGTAAATCCGCTGTAGAAGCAGGTTTTCGACCTTGTAAACGCTGCCATCCAGACGGTAAAGACTCTCAGCCAAATAAACTGGTCGAAGTAGCAAGGTATATCGAGGAACATAGTGAAGACAAACTCACGCTCTCATTGCTAGGTGACATGGCAAATCTTTCTCCATCCAGATTGCAAAGGGTCTTTAAAGAGTTGTTTGGAGTCTCCCCAAAGCTTTATCAAGATGCCATCAGAATGGGGAGTTTCAAGCATTCTTTGCGGGATGGACTGAGTGTGACAGACGCCACTTACTCTTCAGGATTTGGCTCGATCAGTCGGGTATATGGAGAAGCCACTCGAAACATTGGAATGACGCCAAAATCTTATGGTGACAGGGGTAAAGGAGAAGTCATACATTACGCCTGTAGAAAAACTTCGCTGGGATACATGATCATAGCTGCTACAGACAAGGGAATCTGCTCCGTGCAGTTTGGAGATAGTGAAACGTCTTTGATTTCACTTTTAGCCACAGAGTTTCCAAAAGCAGATCTGATTCTGTCCATAGCCCAGGAATCTCCTGCACTGGATAACTGGATGGAGGCACTCGACAAACATGTCAGCCAGAATGCTCCAAGACCTGATGTTCCCCTTGATATCAGGGGAACTGCTTTCCAGATCAAAGTGTGGCAATTCTTACTGAGCATTAAGGAAGGAGAGGTCATGAGTTATGGAGAAGTGGCAGAAAAAATCGGAAATCCCGGAGCCAGCCGCGCGGTAGGAACGGCTTGCGGTAAGAATGCGATCGGGGTACTCATTCCCTGCCATCGAGTATTGAGGAGCGATGGAGCTCTGGGAGGATATCGATGGGGACTGGAGAGAAAAAAAGCGTTGCTGAATAAGGAGGAAAAGCAGAGAACACATTCCGTTTCGGGATTACCCTGTAGCTAACTCGCCTCAGCGTCAACTATTGATTATTAGGGGTCAACGCCGCTGCTTTTTGCTGGGAGAAGTAATCTTTCAGGTAGTCGATGAGCAATCGAAGTTTTTTTGATCCAGCACTTCCTGGGGGGAATACGCCATATATATCAATGTCGGATAGGCTATAGTCATCCATGACCGATTCGAGGGTACCCACGGAGATTTTCGGACCCGCATCATAAGTCGGGATTCGTGCAATCCCATGGCCTCCTTCTACAAATGCAGTACGAGCCGCTGCATTGTTGGTGGTCACGTCTCCTTTTACGCGGATACTATACGAGCGATTACCTTTCGTAAGCTTGATCACTCTGGAAGTCATTTTATAGATAACCCACTGATGTTTATCCAGGTCCGTTGGTTCAGTAGGGCGACCGTTCC
>CAZSPM010000549.1:0-1920 GCA_964608785.1 uncultured Eubacteriales bacterium | reverse complement strand
AGAATAAAATTTCAAATAATAATCAATTATAAAACTTATGAAAGCCTGACCCCAAAGTTGCCTCCAATCAGAGTTGAGATATTATCTCTGTGAAAAGTGCTGTTCTTTCGGAAAGAGAAGAGAGACTCAGGTGTTCATTTTCAGCATGAATTCCTTCTCCATCTGGACCGAATCCATCAAGCGTAGGAATTCCCATCCCAGATGCAATAGAAGCATCGGAGCCTCCTCCTGTCCTTCCGGCTTCCAGTGTTATTCCTAAAGGCTCTGCAATTCTCTTCACCTGTCTGAAAAGATTGGACGAAGCCCTCGTTTTTTCCATAGGAGGTGTTAGGCTTTCGATTGAAAAACTAATTTGAGCTCCTTTAAGCTGGGGTGACAACTGTTCCAGGAAGTTAATAACTCTCTCTTTCTGGTGAGTATTCCAGAACCTGATATCCAGAACAGCCCAGGATTTTTCAGCCACGATATTGGCCTTTTCTCCTCCTCCCGTCAAGCCGATATTGAGAGTTACAGCTTTTGTTTTAATCCTCTGTAAATAACGAAGTTGCCGCATCAATTCTTCAATGGCATTAGTTCCTTTTTCAGGGGTTCCCGCATGAGCCGCTTTACCTTTGGCTTCCAAACGAACAACCAGACGCCCTTTTCTCTGAATCTTTAAAGCTCCACCGGGAAGAGAGGGCTCCAGGCAAAGCACACAGGCTGATTTTTTAGCTAATTTTTGTATAACCTTATAGGAAGGTTCGCTTCCTATCTCTTCGGCAGAATTAATAAAGACGGCAATTCTCTTTTTTGGATGAATATCTCGTTCTTTCATGTATTTAAGAGATAATATCATCATCACCAGCCCAGCCTTCATGTCCAAAACCCCAGGTCCAAAGACCTTATTCTTCCTTATCGAAAAAGGCATCTCTTTAATTTTTCCCACAGGCCAGACTGTATCAATATGAGTGAGTATTAGAAGCTGCTCTTTGCCATTTCTTCGGGAGCTCAAAGGAAACTCCGCCAGATAAAGGTCGCCAATCTGTTTCTGGGGAAAACGAGTGATTCTAGCACCAACTTTTTTAAATTCTTTAACAACAAAGGACGAACAAATATCTACCGCTTTTTTGTCTTGGGAAGGAGATTCCCGTGTAACCATCTCTTTCAAGAGATCGAGCATTTCCTTCTGGCGAGATTTAAAATAGTAAACACTATCCATAGCCTGACCCTCCTTTGAGGACATAAACTTACCACAGCCAGAATGAAATTCCTATTGAATTTATTGGTAGAATATCGTCATTCCCGTGTGGCTTGTGCCTGCGGAGCTTGTGCCCACGAAAGTGGGTAGCAGGTACAGGAACGACGAAAAGACTGCAAAACAATTGACATTTAAAAAGATATTGTGGATTATTGAATCTGGAGTATTCACTAGGCAACTTTTATCAATGATTCAGATTAGGTGAAAATGAAGAAAGTTCTCTCTCTAATCATAAGTCTCTCGCTATTGGGCTTTCTGAATTCTGTTCAGGCCCAAAATGTCAGTTTTCACGTCAATGCAGGAAGAGCACATCCTCAAGAAGAAAACATAGGAGCCGGGTTTGAGACCGGCTTCGGTTTTTCTCTCTCAGTGAACGAGAAAATATCTCTCTCATTTGACTTCAGTTATTGGAAAAGCGCGGTCAGCGAGGAACACAGCCACCTTTATAAAGGAAAGCTCACTGTTACGCCTTTTCTTTTCTCTATCCAGTATTCTCTATTCGAACAAGAAACATTCGTTCCTTATATTTTTGCAGGAACAGGATTTATTTTTAGTAGTATGGAGATCGACTCTATGGTGACCATCCCAGAAATAAGTATAAGCCAAAAAATTGAAAACGGCATCTGTTTCCTTTGTGGCGCTGGAGGCCGTATTCATGTCGCAGACAATCTGGACCTTCTCGC
>CAZSPM010000548.1:0-1928 GCA_964608785.1 uncultured Eubacteriales bacterium | reverse complement strand
ACCTATCTTAGGTATCTGCTGGGGGCACCAGTTCATCGCCCACTCCTTAAACGGGAAAGTGGAATACGGCGAAATCGGTGAATACGGCTACAGTGAAGTAATAGTCGACAAGGAAGACACAATCCTGAAAGGAATGCCTTCAAAATTCCAGGCCTGGGTCTCACATCGGGACGAGGTCATCGAGCTCCCAGAAGGCTTCGAATCCCTTGCTCACTCAGAAACATGTAGCATAGAAGCCATGAGCCACAAAGACAAGCCGATTTTCGGCGTTCAGTTCCATCCAGAGGTTTTTCACACTCAAAACGGTAAACAAATCCTAAAGAATTTTGTGGAGGTATGCGATGAGTAAAAGTAGAGATTTTAAAAATATAATGGAACAGGTCAAGAAGAACTACTCTGACGAGGAGTTGACCGAAGAGGCTGAAGAAGTGGAGGAAGTAATAGAAGAAGCACAAGAAGTAGAAGAAGAGATTGAAGAAGAGAGGGGCGAAGAACTTGCCGCACCTACATATATTAGAGCACATTTCACTTCCACAGCAAAAGGTGACACAAAATTAATATCAACTTACCAGGCAGTATCTCTCCTAGAAAGCGACTTGATAGCTGCCAAAGAAGAAATCAATGCGACTCTTGAAAAACTCGAAAGTCTCACAAAGAAAATGATGGCAAAAGAGGGCGCAATAGCTGCAAATGAGAAGATAGCGGAGGAGAAAGAAGCGAAGCTGCGTCAGAACATAACAGATCTGAAAAACGCACGGGAGGAACTCCAGAAGATACTGGCTTAAGACTAAAATGACACCTAATTTCTTTTCAAGGACTACAAAGGCCACAACCAAGGCGAAGAAAGGCAAAGCCACAAAGGTCAAAGCTAAAAAGACGGTCAAAAAGGTAAAGGCCAAGACCCAGAAGCCAAAGAAAAAAGAGCTTCAGCATACGGATTCTGAGATCTATGACCTTCTGATCATCATGCAGAATAATCTTCTGGAGAGTAAGGCTAAACTAGATGCCCAGGTCAAGAAGCTGGATGAGGTCATCACAGTTCTCCTTAAGGAGGAGGCCAGGCTGGCGAAAAAGGACCTACAAGTAACAAAAAGAAACGTTCATCTGACCAAGGAACTCGCACGTGTGAAGGAATCGAGAGAGTCACTCCAGAAGATCCTGGGGTGATTTTAGGTTTTTCATAGACAAACCGTAAAATAATCGAATTTTACCATGGCTGACGAAAACAAAGATCTAATGGATTTATTAGATAAATTAAAGAAGATGGATTCTACTGGGGCTGCTCCTGCTGCGGGAAAAACCGAAGCAAAGCCAGCTCCGACACCGGCTTCAAAGCCAGCCGAGCTGAAAAAAGAGGAAAAACCAAAAGCTGCCGAGGCTCCAAAAGAAGAGAAGAAGATGGGAGCCATGACCGGTGAGATTTATAAAAAAGTTAAATCCTTAGAGGATGATATCAAGGCAAAAGAGGAGAAAATTGAGGTGGATTTGGGGAAACTCGATGATCTAATCACTGCAATGGGCCAGCGAGAAGCCGAACTCATGGAAAAAGACGCGGAACTCAAACTCAAGGATTCTGAATTAAGTAAAGAGTTATCTGACATGAAAAAAATCCGGGAAGAAATGCAAAAGATACTCAAGTAGGCGTTTTTATAGGGTAAACTGCTAAAATATTCACCAACCGGAGAGAATAACATTCAAACCCAATAACCCCAAAAAGTGCTGAAAAACCGTAAGCTTTTTATAGGTTGTTAGGTTAACATACAAGAAATTTGCTATACGAAGATGCAAATGAGGGCAAACACCCTACAGACGGGACGCTCTATTTTGTGTCAGGTCTCTCGGCCTGCGCAAAAACATACAGCAAGCATTCATGTTTTTAACGACATTTTGTCGTGTTATCTACATAGGACCATATATATGGTGAAAAA
>CAZSPM010000547.1:0-1928 GCA_964608785.1 uncultured Eubacteriales bacterium | reverse complement strand
AATATTAAACGAAAATTTTGGGACTGAGTTTAATCAGGCTGATCAATTATTTTTAGAAGGAAAATATGATGGGGCCTTGGCACTGCTCATCCAATTTCTGGAGACAAATCCTGAGGCCTATCAGATCCATATCAACATCGGTGATTGTTACAAGGAAAAAGGTGAATACGAGAAAGCGCTCGAAGAATACAATCTGGCCCTGGAAATGGCCAAGAATGATGATGAATTGGGGAAAGAAATGACAGCCAAAGCCATGGCTGGTATCGGTGACTGCTACCTGAGGAGAGAGGATTTTGAACAGGCGCAGAGTTTCTTCAAAGAATCGATCGAACTCCTCCCCGATAACGAAATTTTAGCCTATAATGTGGGCGAGATTTATTTTGCCAACCAGAAACTGGACGAGGCCATACAATATTATGCTCTTGCGATTAAGATCAAGCCCGATTGGAGCCCTCCCTACTACAGAATCGGACTCGTCCATCTGAATAAAGCGGAATACGAAAAAGCCAAAGAGAATTTCACGAAGTTTTTGGAATTCGACTCGGATTCAGAGCTGGCTGGCACTGTCAGAAATATGCTGGAGTATCTGGAAAAGATAAAAAAATAGAGGCAGAAGATAAGCATCTCCATTGGGGTCAGGCTTTCATAACTTTCTGTCATTCCCGTGTAAACGGGAATCCAGGACTATCCACTTTCTGGATTCCTGCTACCTGCTTTCGCAGGCACAAGCCACGCAGGAATGACAGAAAGTTATGAAAGCCTGACCCCGTAGAGGTTAGCGCTTTAGAATTCTCTCCAAGTTTTGAAGCTCGGCCCGGGCGCGGCTGATTGTTTCCTCCCTTTCGCCTTCCGGATTTTCCAAATAGAGCTTGAGATAGCGGGATGCTTCCTCAAGCTTTCCCACTTTCTTCATGGCCACAGCCAGATTTATGTAAGCTGTGGGTGTTGGGCGGAGGCTTATGGCCTTTTCCAAGTTCTCGATAGAGTTAGAGATATCTCCTGCATAGCCATAGGCAATCCCGAGGTCCTGGTAGATCATGTAGTCATCTGGATAATCCTTTTTCAGGCTGTTGTAAATATCTATAGCTTGAGCATTCTTTCCGGAAATGGCCAGGTTTAAAGCGTAGTTCATTCGGGCGAATTTGTTTTCTGGCTCAACCTCCAGGGCTTTCCTGTAATAGGCCTGGGCATTCTCCTTCTGGTCCATGAGGTTCAGGCACCAGGCTGAGGCAAGAAGCGCATCAAAATGGCGAGGGTTGTTCTTTAAAACTCGGTCAAAGGTGTCTAAGGACTTCTTCAGCCTGCCCGTAACCATGAAGGTGTGACCCAGGCGCGAGAGGAGGACCTCAGAGTCTGGAATTTTCTCGATACCCTGTTCGAGGGTTCGTATCGCATCCTCGAACCGGCCCATCTTAGCCTCGACAAGGGCCAGATTGACGTAGCTCTGGGGAGTATCAGGCCTGAGCGCAAGAATCTGTTCGTAAATCTCGGCTGCCTCCTTGAAATTTCCCTGAAACTCATAAGTCTCAGCCTGGGTAAACATCTGCAGTTCTTCGATCCGATCCTTGGGATCAGGCAGATTCTTTTCTGAAGATGCCTTTGAGGACATTGTGTATCCCAGAGATCTTAACCGCTCCAGCTCTTCGGCTGTCATCTCTCTCTTTTTGGCCTCTATCTTGGAAGAGCTCAAGGCGATGATCTTTTCGAGTTTCTTCTTCTCCTCCTGAAGAACCTTCGGCTCTTGGCTTGCGGCATTCTGGGTTTCATCCGGGTCTGTCTTTAAGTTGTATAACTCCTCCCTGGGAGCTTGGATGTACTTCCAGTCCCCGTCGATGAGACCTATCAATTCTGACCACCCGTGGTTTTCTCTCGGGAAATAAGTTTCTATATAGGAGGTTAGGTCGTCTTTTTTCTTTCCGTTGATATAG
>CAZSPM010000546.1:0-1933 GCA_964608785.1 uncultured Eubacteriales bacterium | reverse complement strand
GCGAAAAAAATCTGAATGAGAGAGAGGGCTTAGGTGAAGCGGGATGTGTGTCTTTATCCGCACGATAGCTGTCATCTCTAGAGCTGTATACATCTTCTTGATCGCCTCTCTCCGTGAGGTAGAGATAGCCACAACTTTTGCCACTAAAGAGTCGTAATCGGCAGGGATTTCCCAGCCAGTATAGGCCGCGGTATCGACGCGGATGCCTTCCCCGCATGGAAGGGCTAGAAACTCAATTTTTCCGGGCGAAGGAATAAACGTGACTGCGTCTTCGGCGTTAATCCGACATTCTAAGCTGTGGCCTCTGATACTCCAATCTTGGGAAAAAGATAGCTTGTCACCTTCTGCAATCTTGATTTGCTCCTTGATCAGGTCGATGCCATAAACCATTTCGGTAATCGGATGTTCAACCTGAACACGGGTGTTGGCTTCCATAAAATAGAATTTCTTTTTATCATCTACTAGGAATTCAAAAGTTCCCAGACTCTGATATCCTATGGAGTGAGCGGCCTCCTGGGCTGCTTTTATAATCTTCCTCCGGGTTTTCTCATCTATGAACGGCGAAGGGGTTTCCTCCAGTATCTTTTGGTATTTTCTCTGAATAGAGCATTCTCTTTCGCAAAAGGCGGTGATGTTCCCCTTTTTATCTCCGACAACCTGGACTTCTATGTGATGGACTTTCGGTAGATATTTTTCTAGATAAAGAGATGAGTTACCAAAGGCGGCATTGGCCTCGTTTTGAGCTATAGAGAATTGCTCTTCAAGGAGACCCGAAGAACGAACGACTCTCATCCCTCTGCCTCCTCCACCTGCAGCTGCCTTGAGTATCACAGGATAGCCGATTTTTTTGGCTGCTTTTTTTGCCTCTGCAAGGTCTTCGATAATTTTATTGCTGCCTGGGATAACAGGCAGTTTAGCTTTTTGCATTTCTTGGCGAGCTTTGTTTTTATCACCCATGAGCCTTATAATTGATGCAGGGGGACCGATGAACGTTATTCCTTCGGCTTCGCAGATTTCAGGGAACCGTGGATTTTCCGCCAGGAATCCATACCCTGGATGTATGGCATCTGCTTTTGTAATCTCGGCTGCACTTAGGATGTTAGGGATATTCAGATAACTTTCAGAGGATTTGGCTGGCCCTATGCATATTCTTTCATCTGCGAGCATAGCGTGGAGAGAATTTTTGTCAGCTTCAGAGTAAACAGCCACCGTTTTTAGGCCTAGCTCACGAGCGGAGCGGATTATACGCAGAGCGATTTCTCCGCGATTGGCTACTAAGAGTTTTAAGAACATATGAGGTCAGGGGAGCATTTGAATAGCAAACAATTTTTGTCCATATTCCACGGGTTTTCCGTTTTCAACATAAATCTCTTTCAGAATGCCATCTACATCAGATTCAATCTCATTCATCAACTTCATGGCCTCTATAATGCAGAGAGTTTGGTTTTTCATAACCTTATCTCCTTCCTCAACGAAAGGAGAAGAGGAGGGATCTGGAGCGCGGAAAAACGTCCCAACCATTGGAGACGTGATGGTGTGAAGGTCATTCTTGGTTTCTTGTAGATTGGATTCTGAAGGAAGAGCATTTTCCTCAGGTTCGGGAGAAGGTTGGACTTCGGGAGGGAACTCATATGTGGAAGAGGAAGGGTTCTTTGCAATCTTGATCTTAAATCCTTCCACTTCTAATTCAAAATGAGATAAGTTCCTCTCTTCCAAGAGATCTATAATCTTAATTATTTCTTTATAGTCTATTTTTGCGCTCATTTTAGTACTCCTCATCGGATAAGTGAAGAGCTCATCTTGAACCTTTCTGTATTTCTCGCTTTTTCTGAAAAATTAGTAATACCTTAATCACATTACGAAAAAATGTCAAGTTAACCTTAAAACGGGGTCGCGTCTCAACATTTGACATTTAATCCCCTTTTTCAAAAAT
>CAZSPM010000545.1:0-1938 GCA_964608785.1 uncultured Eubacteriales bacterium | reverse complement strand
GAAGACTATCAGAGAGAAAGACATTAAAGCAGCTATTGAGCAATACTACCTTCTGAAAGAAAATGAACCCGATAAATATGATTTTTCCGAACTCCAGCTGAATAGGCTGGGATATCAACTGCTCAATCAAAAACGCATCAAAGACGCCATCGAGATTTTCAAGTTAAATATCGCGATTTTTCCCGATGCTGTTAATCCTTTAGATAGCCTGGCAGAGGGTTACCTGAATGATGGAGACAAGGAAAATGCGGTTAAATTTTACAAAAAGGCTCTAGAGAAAGATCCCAATTTTGCTGCTTCAATCACCGGCTTAGATAGAATCTATATTATGGAGAATTATGAAAAGCGGGAATACATGGTTCCTATGCGGGATGGAACAAAGCTTTTTACACAGGTTTACTCCCCTGTTGATAAGTCTGAGAAATATCCGATCCTGCTCTTTCGGACACCTTACAGTATACAGCCCTATGGAGAAGTAAAACTGAATTACAGGAATCCTTTGGGTCCATCCATGAATTTCAGTAAAGAAGGATTCATTTTTGTTCATCAGGATGTGCGCGGTAAATTTATGTCCGAAGGAGAATATATGGATATGCGGCCTCATAAATCCGAGAAGAAAGGACCCGCGGACATAGACGAAAGTTCGGACACCTACGATACTATTGACTGGCTTATCAAGAATCTCCCTGATGACAACGGCCGAGTGGGGATATGGGGAGTTTCCTATCCTGGCTTTTATTCATCGACGGCACTCGTAGATGCCCATCCTGCCTTGGTGGCTGCTTCACCTCAGGCGCCCATAGCCGATTGGTTCATCGATGACGACTTCCACCGCAACGGGGCTTTTTATCTGCTGCAAGCTGTAAACTTCATGAGGTACTGGGCGCCCCGTTCAGAGCCAACCCAAGATCGACCTCCTTCATTGCTCCGGTATCCTAAGCCCAATCTTTATGATTTCCTCTTAGATCTGGGCCCTATTTCGACTATCAATGAAAAGTACTTCAAAGATCGAGTGAAGTTTTGGAATCTCATGATGGAGCATGGAATTTATGATGAGTTCTGGCAGGCAAGAAACATCCTCCCCCACCTGAAGAACATCAAGACAGCCGTATTAATGGTTGGCGGATGGTATGATGCCGAAGACCTGTATGGCCCGCTAAAAACTTACTCAACTATAGAAAAGAATAATCCGGATGTTCAAAACAGCTTGGTCATGGGCCCCTGGTATCATGGAGGGTGGAGAGGCCAGGGCCCTGAAAAGCTCGGAGATATCCTTGTCTATTCCTCCAAGGCAGGGAAGTATTTTCAAGAAAATATTCTCTTTCCCTTCTTCAAGTATCATCTGAAAGGGGAAAGCGAATTGAATCTGCCTGAGGCCTTTGTCTATGAGACAGGTTCCAATGTCTGGCAATTGTATGACAAGTGGCCTCCGGAAAATATCGAAAAGAAAGGACTGTACCTCCACGCAAATAATAACCTCTCCTTTGAAGAACCTTCGAGTTCAGAAACTGAAGCTTTCGATGAGTATGTGAGCGACCCGAATAAACCTGTGCCTCACCTGGGAAATACAATTTACAGGTGGTCCTACGATTTCATGCATGCTGATCAGAGATTTGCAGCAACACGTCCGGATGTGCTCGTTTTCGAAAGCGATGTACTCAAGGAAGACGTGACTATTGCCGGATCCATAAAGGCTGTGCTGTATGTTTCAACAACCGGAACAGATGCGGACTGGGTGGTAAAACTCATCGACGTCTTTCCTGATAATACTCCCAACCCTGTTCCCAATCCTGCAAATGTCAGAATGGGTGGCTATCAGACTCTAATCCGTGGCGAGATTATGAGAGGGAAATTCCGCAACAGCTTTGAGAAACCGGGGACTTTCGTTCCTTAGAAGATCACTATGGCGAACTTCAAATTATATGATATCATGGGGAT
>CAZSPM010000544.1:0-1944 GCA_964608785.1 uncultured Eubacteriales bacterium | reverse complement strand
TTTTTTATTTCTTTTTTAAAATCGAGGAATCCTTTCCTGTATATTTTATCGTCCAGAACAGTATGTCCCGGTGCTCTCTGCTCCATGAACTCCGTGAATACTCCGGCTTCATAAGCATCCTTCCATTTGTTGGTCATTTTGGAAAAAATTCTGTCTCTTATTGATGTTCCTTTCCAGAACGGGATGATTTCCTCTTCATATAGTCTCTTGGTTTCTTCATCCACTCTGAACGATACTTTTGGTCTCGTATGGAGGATATTGAGGTCTTCGATGCTGTGTGCAGTGATTTCCGGGTAGGTAGGTGTGGCCTTGGGCGCCGGACCTCGCTCGCCCACAATAAGCTCTCCCTCGTTGATACATATGTCCTTATGCTCTAGTATATATCTGAACGCCAGCGCCCGTCTTACTGTTACCGATACGCTGTTGGAAATATCGCTCTTATAGAATTCAGTAATAAGCTTTGCTCTTTCTGGAGTTATACGAGATATCGCATTTAAGCTCTGCTCTCTCAATTTTCTTATCCTCTCATTCATTTCTATCCTCCTGTTCTTACCAAAAAGCCCGAATCCTCTAGCATCTTTTTGACTTTCTCTATTTTTTCACTTGAAGGAGGCTGAATAGTCCTCGCCTTGATTTTCTTCCCCAATCTTTTGTACTTTTCAATCCCACCTCTATGGAAGGGCAAAAGATTTATACGTTTTATATTGTTTAGCGAAAGAAGAAATTTGGTAATACTCTGAATATTCTCTTCATCATCATTGATTCCTGGAATTATCGGAATGCGGATCGCGATATTGGCTCCCTTTTTTGACAATTTCTTTAAATTTTCTATTATGAGTTGGTTGGACATCCCTGTGTGTTCTTTATGCTTCCTATCATCCATGATCTTTATATCATACAAAAAAAGGTCCACACTCTCTCTGATCCTATCTAAATCTTCAAAAGGCGCATAACCACATGTGTCAACAGTGGTACGGATTTTCTTTTTTTTGAATTCCTTAAGGAGAGTCTCTAGAAATTCAGGCTGCATTAATGGCTCTCCTCCTGAAAGAGAGATTCCTCCGCCTGATTCATCAAAAAATATCCTGTCTTTCTCCATCTCAGCCACCACATCTTGAACATACACTTCTCTTCCAATAATATCAATGGCCTCATAAACACAGACTTTTCTACATTTTGCACAAAAATCACATTTGGAGGGATCGACCAAGATGACTCCCCCATCTTTTGATATCGCATTCTGGGGACAATGAGAAATACATTCCTGGCAATCTTTTGCGCATCTTGCCGACTTCACCATAATCTCGGGAGCGGATTCCTGTCCTTCAGGGTTGTGACACCACGGGCAACGCAAGGGACAACCTTTAAAAAAGACTGTAGTCCGGATACCAGGCCCATCATGGATAGCATATCGCTTGATGTCAAAAATTAATCCCTTAACCATTTTATTTTTCACTCCAATAATATTGTAGCATTTGGGTCAGGCTTGAATAACATGTTTTGTCATTCCTGCTCCTGCTTCCCCAGGTACAAGTTTCACAGGAATCTAGGACCATGTTCGTCATTCCTGCGGAAGCAGGAATCCAGAAAGTGAATAGCCCTGGATTCCCGTTACCCGCTTTCGCAGGCACAAGTCACACGGGAATGACAGAAACTTATGAAAGCCTGACCCCATTGGATTAAAACCGCTCAGGGGCTTTAACCAGGATTTTGCCTTTTAATTCCAGATCTCTTGCTAAAACTTGGACTTCGTACTCCCCTGGCTTAACATAATTTCCGGCGCTAGCAAACCCTTCGCCCATCTCTTCTCCGCCCTCGAAAGTTAGATCCCAGATAACTATATTCAGGCCTGTGTCATTGGTGCCCTCTAACTCTTTTAGGACTTTTCCTGTATTTTCAAATATTGAAATCTTGACCTCGTTAGGTTCTTTTAAATAATAATAA
>CAZSPM010000543.1:0-1948 GCA_964608785.1 uncultured Eubacteriales bacterium | reverse complement strand
ACCTCCATCCCCTGTTTATCCGCGGGAAGAACCTGATCGGAGCTGCTATGGGGTATGCTTTTGACCAAGAAGGAAAGCCAGGGGCAATCTCCCGGTTTAGGTATGAATTCTGGTATCCCGGTTATGAAGACAATTTTTGTGACTTTTTCAACGTCATTTCCATCATGACCGAAACCCAGTTCTATGGATATGCCACTCCACACTTCTACACCCTCAGTGAATTCCCCGAGGCGTATAGAGATTTCACCATTGGAGTCTTCTATCCCAACCCCTGGAAAGGAGGCTGGTGGAGGATAGATGATGCTGTCGAATATGATCTCACGGCTTCCAAAGCCGTGTTGCACACGGCCGCAGTCTACCGTGAAATGTTTCTCTATGGCAAATACCAGATGGGGAGGGATACCATCGCCCGTTTCCGGAAGGAACCGCCCTATGCTTGGATAATACCGCAGGCCCAATGGGACATACCCACAGCCGCTCGCCTGCTCGACAATATGATATTTGCAGGGATAGATGTCTATAAAGCTGAAGAATCATTTAGTTCTGATGGTATATCTTACCCGGCGGGGACCTGGATCATCCCTATGAACCAACCTTTTGCCCTTTTTGTCAAGGCTATCTTCGAGGAGCAGGCTTATCCTGACTTGACTGAGTATCCTGACCTATGGCAAGGGATAGTGCGTCCACAGAATTTTCCTGACTCCTACCTTCCTCCTTATGATATGGCGGGGTGGACCCTTCCCTACCAGATGGGAGTGAAGGTTTTAGCTGCCAACACTCCTCTAGAAGCGAATCTGACTCCTGTGAAGAAGGCGGTCCCCCCAGCCGGAAGAGTCGAAGGGAATACAGGATACGCCTATCTGATATCTCCCAAGACGAACAACAGTTTCATTGCTGTCAACCGGATACTGAGAAAGGGAGGAGAGGTCCTATGGGCAAAGGAATCTTTTACAGTCGGAGGGAAGAGCTGTCCTCCGGGGACGTTGATTGTTTCCTCCAAGAGTGTCTCCAGGTCTTTTATGGACTCGCTAGCTGATGAGCTATTTCTTACGATTAAGGGGACTGGAAGTCGAACTGTGGTGAATACTTATAAGCTTAAAGCGCCGAGGATAGCTCTTTACAAGTCCTGGAGAGCCAGCATAGATGAGGGGTGGACCCGCTGGCTTCTTGAGCAGTACGAATTTTCTTTCACCAATGTCCACGATGCCGAGGTGAGAGCAGGAGAGCTACGGAAGAAGTTCGATGTGCTTGTCATACCTTCCATGTCCACCGAGGCGATAGTCAACGGGCATAAACAGGGGACCATTTCACCCCAGTATGTGGGAGGAATAACCAATGAAGGCGTCAGGAATATAAAGAGGTTTGTGGAAGAAGGAGGCACTCTGGTGACCTTGAATTCTGGTTGTCTTTTTGCCATAGATATGCTGGGCTTGCCTGTGAGTGACGCGCTCAAGGATCTCAGGCCTCCCCGTCGCCGAGGAGCCCCAGGAGCGGGCAAGCCTGCCAAATTTGCCTGTCCTGGTTCTGTTCTCAGGATGGAGTTTAATTCCAGGCATCCTGTTGCCTACGGGATGCCCGAAGAGGCTCCGGCTATGTTCTACCGGAGCGTCGCTTTCGACCTCCTTTCCACATTCGAGGGAAAGCTGCCTGTAGCCATAGCAAAGTACCCAGGAGAAAGTCTTCTTATGAGTGGCTATCTGATGGGGGAGAAATATCTTCAGAGAAAAACTGCAGCAGTGGATGTCCCTCATGGTAAGGGAAGAGTGATTCTGTTAGGTTTCGCGGTTCAGAACAGGGCTCAATCCCACGGAACTTTTAAACTCCTTTTCAATTCCCTTTATTATGGCGCTGTTCAATAGAGAGTGCTCCTAAGTTCCTGCTTACAAAAAGGGACTCTTGCGAAAGACACATCTTTGTCATTGAATTCAATTATAAAATAAGGTGTAGA
>CAZSPM010000542.1:0-1951 GCA_964608785.1 uncultured Eubacteriales bacterium | reverse complement strand
GGAATACGCGGCTTATTGGTCGGTACTCTCGCCGGAAGCATGACGCCTGGCGGCCCCTATGTGAGTCTTCCTCTTGCAGCAGGGCTTTTGCGTGCAGGAGCGAACGTGGGAACCATGGTCGCTTTTATATCCGCCTGGTCATTGTGGGCGATTTCCCGGTTGCCTTTGGAAATAGGGATTCTGGGTTGGAAATTTTGGGTGGCCCGCTTCGCCTGCACATTTTTCTTTCCTCCGATTGCTGGCCTTATCGCCCAGACGTTTTTTTCAGGATTTAAATGAATATGATGAATAAGGAGGGAGATAGTGAGAAAGAAAAAATCATTCTTCAAATTCCTGTTTTTCGTGCTTAGTCTATCATTCATAGTTTCAGGAACACTTCCAGGGGAAGAAAAGATTAGCAATATCCATTACGAGATATGGGTCAAGCTTGATGATCAAACCAAAATGCTCCATGGAAGAGAGAACATTTCCTGGTTTAATACAACCCAGGATGAAGTCCAGGATATGTGGTTTCACCTCTATTACAATGCCTTCAAGAATGAAAAAAGTACTGTGATTCAAGAGTCGAAAGAGGAAACATTGGGACTGTTGGGAATAAACGTTAAGAAAGGAGAATGGGGCTGGATCGATGTGACGAGCATCAAACTAGCAGATGGGAGAGATTTGAAGCCAACCATGGAGTTTGTCACCCAGGACAAACCTGTTCATCCCGGCGACCAGACAGTCATGCGTGTTCGCCTTCCTGAACCTGTGAAACCTGGCGAAGAGGTAAGCCTCCAACTCGAATTCCTATCTAAAATCCCCAGGAGCATCCTCCGAACAAGCTATTACCAGAATTCTTATTTTCTAGCTCAGTGGTTCCCCAAACCTGGGGTTTATGAAGAGGGAAAAGGCTGGAACTGTCATGAGTATCATTTGAGCTCTGAGTTCTATGCAGACTTTGCAGAATTCACTGTTCATTTAACAGTTCCTGAAGGTTTTATGGTAGGAGCCTCAGGAAAACAAGTCAAAGAAATTCCCGATAAGGAGAAGAAAACGGTAACCTATACTTTTTATCAAGACAATATCCATGACTTTGCCTGGACAGCGGATCCTGATTTCATAAAAGTCGAGCGTGATTTCATCGGTGATGAAGAAGTCACACAAGAAGAATATACAGAAATCGTTCGTATTCTTCAGCTACCTCTGGAAGAAGTGAATCTTCCTGATGTCAAGATGATTCTTCTGATGGAGCCCGAGCACAGAGGGCAAATCGACCGGCATTTTAAGGCCTTGAGGATGGCCATAAAGTATTACGGACTGTGGTATGGACCTTATCCCTATGAGACCGTTACCATGGTTGATCCTCCTTTCAGAACGGGAAGTGGAGGAATGGAATATCCCACTTTCTTCACTGCCGGGACAGGAGTTTTGACGAGCAAAAAAGTGCTTTCTCCCGAAGGTGTGATCATTCATGAGTTTGGACACGGATACTGGTATGGACTCAATGCCAACAATGAATTCGAAGAGGCATGGCTTGATGAAGGAATCAACACCTATTCCACAGGAAAAGTGACTTCTAAAGCTTACGGGAAGAGCGCCTTGCCATTGTCATTCAAGGGGTTTCCTTTAGCCTGGTTCTTAAAACTTCCTGAAGCTTATGACTATGAACTTGACAGGGCAGTAGCAATACATGCCGTTGAGTTCGATCCCATTGCAACCTACTCCTGGAGATTCTATAACAGAGGGATTTATGCCTTGAATGTCTATATGCGCGCCGCAACCTGTTTAAATACGCTGGAAGGATTGGTGGGTGAGGAGATGATGCTCCGAATATTGCGAACATTCCATATGCGGTTCCGCTACAAACATCCGCACACACAGGATTTCATCGATGTTGTCAATGAAGTCACAGGAAGAGATTTAACTTGGTTTTTCAAAGAACTGTTTTTCAGTACATTGAATTTTGATT
>CAZSPM010000541.1:0-1955 GCA_964608785.1 uncultured Eubacteriales bacterium | reverse complement strand
CCATGACATCACACCAATGGAAAAAACAATGACAAGTCAAAACCTGTAACAAAGACATTCTCCGAGCGATTAACGATACTAAGCGAAGCCAGCGAAGAGATCGATGAAGCCATTAAATCAAGGAAGACCAGAAACCAAGACTTCAACAATGAGATCGAAGGGGAAATAAAAGAGGTTAAGGATTATCTCACCACATTACAACCACCATGGAAATTAGGTTTCCAACCTCGCTACGAATTCCTGCGCGTCAGTCTCCATAAAAGCCTCACATCCCGGAAGAAGGACAAGAGGACAGAGAAGCTCAAGTACTGGGATGATATTGTAACTCTGATGAAGGAGAGAAGACAAATCCTCATGGAGTATAAAGCTCTGCTTCAAGCCAAGAGGAGACTGGAGGAGAATAATGAACATTGACGAGGTGTTCAAAAAATTGAAGCCGATCATGGGAAAGAAGATCAACGGTATCTGGAAGGAATACCTTCTCGCCGACGCCAACACAAAGAAAATGATCGAACATGAGCTTAGACTAACTTTAGCGCGGGATCTGGATCACTCTTTTGAGGGAAGGGAGATCCTACTGGAACCACCTCCTGGTGACCTGGCTCGAGGTGAATACCCGCTCGGTTTGATCCACTATGGAAGAAGGGCCTTCCACCCCTCTAAAGGTCGGGAGGCTGGTGAGGTTTCGGCAGGAGGAAATCGATGAGTGGCTCGAGAAAAATAAGGTTGAAGAATGGATCGATAGAAGGGGATTGAGGGGTTGAAAAGAATACCAAAGGGATATAGTTTAGGAGGGTAAACCGATGAGAAAAAGGTAATATAGTAGGAAACTGCGAATCCTATGGGAGAGAGCTATGGCTGCCTATAAGCGGGGTAAAATCTGGTATATTGATTATTACTATCAGGGTCGGCGGATTAGAGAAAGAGTTGGCCCCAGTAAACGGTTGGCTGAACAGGCACTCACAGCGAGAAAAGGGGAGATCGCTCAGGGGAAGTTCGACCTGGATCGAATTCAATCCAGACCAATGTTCATTGATTTCGCAAAAACCTACCTTGATTATTCAGAGGCAAACAAGCTCTCATGGAAGCGGGATCGGACATCAATAAAGGCCTTGTCTCGTGAATTTGGAGATAAGAGACTGTCACAAATCACTCCCTGGCTAATTGAGAAATACAAACGCAAAAGAAAAAAACAGGTCATGCCGTCAACAGTTAACAGGGAGTTGGCATGCCTCAAGCACATGTATTCCATGGCTATCAAGTGGGGGGATTTTGATGAGAATCCAGTGAAGAAGGTGAAATTTTTCAGGGAGTCTAACAGACGCCTTCGGTACCTATCAGAAGAGGAGGAGGCTCGACTGCTCAACAGCTGTAATGATCACTTGAGGTCTATTGTGATCACGGCATTGAATACTGGAATGCGTGTGAGTGAAATTCTTTCCTTGAAATGGGAATGCGTCGATTTTGATCTTGGGATCATTACTGTTGTGAACTCTAAGAACAATGAATCGAGGAACATACCCCTTAACACTGTCTTGACAGAGGAATTACACCGCCTTAGACTTAACGCGAAAAATGAGTATGTTTTTTCACGATCGAATGGGCAAGTTACTCTCTCAATTCGTACTGCCTGGGAAAAGGCGCTGAAAAGGACGAATATTCAAGATTTTCGATTTCACGATCTTCGCCATACATTTGCCTCGAAACTCGTCATGGCAGGAGTAGATATTGTGACTGTGAAAGAACTCCTGGGTCACAAAACAATCAGTGTCACCATGCGTTATTCGCATCTCAGTCAGGAGCATAAAAAGAAGGCAGTGGAGCTTTTGGGTGGTCACAATATGGTCACAAAGGCAAAACAAGCACTGATCAAAACGTCATAACTTATTGGTAGACAACGTTGCCGAGGTGGCGGAATAGGCAGACGCAAGGGACTTAAAATCCCTCGGACCCAT
>CAZSPM010000540.1:0-1956 GCA_964608785.1 uncultured Eubacteriales bacterium | reverse complement strand
TGATTGGCTTCTTTCGCTGGAGAAACTTGGGTAATTTGGGAATATATTTGGAATATAAGGGTTTCCCATGATCACGCAATAGCTTCACCATCCTTGTCATATCCGCAGCACTCAAATCCATACTGTCACCCATCCTAAAGTTCAGCGGGCCTTTGCGTATTCGGATGCCTCCCTCTTCCTCTGTGACCTCAACACCGGGGATGTGATATAGTTCTGTGCGAGAATCCTTCAGTCTGGTTTCTCTTGCGATAGTATCTATTTCTCTTTTTAATTTGTTGATATTAAATTCAGTAAGTTCCCTCGACAACTGCGGATATTTCCGGGAAACAATAAACATTTGTTTTTGCGGATTAAATTTATTATCTGCATCTTTTGGATCAGTACGAATCACATAGTCAACATCATACTTATCCATTGCCTTGATAATGTTGTTGATCTTATTTGCAAAGGTTTTCTGCTTCTTTTCTGCTTCTTTTCTTATGTCGTACTCCTCTTCTGTTTCCGAACCACCTTTCTTTTCACTAGCTTTTGCTGTCGCTTCCTCGTTGTCTTTAAGATAACCGACGATGGATTTAAAATCTGTCAGAAACCGTTCCCGGAGTGCTTCTATATTCTTTGGTTTAGCAGGGATTTTAAGGTCGAAGGGAGATTCTTCTTTAACAGGAGTTTTGGGTTCAACAGGCTTAATAATTTCTACTTGCTGGATTATTTCTTTTTCGTCATGAGCAATTTTATTAAGAGATTCCTTTTCTTTCGTATGAAGTTCTTTTGCCAAAGCAATGGCTGATTTCCTGGTACGGGAAGGCTTTTCTTGAAGAGGATTGTCTTTCTCCGGGTTCTTAGGATCTCTAGCAACCCATTTTGTTGGACTGATTTTCCTGACAAGATCATTGTCTTTTGTCCCCCTGATAAACATCCCTATTCTTTCAAGATCTTTTCTTGCGTTTTTAACATCATCATAATCAATTTGTTCCGTATTATCAGAATAGTCTTCCTTTTCAGCACCCTTGTCTGTCTTCGTAGCGGTCTTCGCAGCATCCACTACAGGCTTAAATTCTTCAACAGTGGCCTTGGCCTTAGCTTTGTCAATATCGGTTGACGGTGGTGGTTCAGGCTGACGTTCGTTCTCTTTCTTCAGTCCTTCTTGTTGTGCTTTAGTTGTGCCTCGAACTTCGTCTATGGTCGGTGGTTGTTTCGTACTCTTTTTTTGCTCGAAAACAGGAACAGTTCTCAGATCAAGGTGTTCTTCATCTTGTAATAATTTAAGTGCATTTTCATAGGTGCGAATAGCATCAGACCTTGGGCCTTTATCATCCATCCATGTAATTTGCCACTTTCCACTTTCCCCGTCTTTAGTAGATGGAGTAAGGGTTATTGTGTCTCCTCTTCTCTTAAAGGAAAGACCTGATTCCCCATTCTTTTCAATAAAATCTTTTCGAATTATCTTTTTCTTTTCGTGATTAGCCTCTCCTTCATGAAAAATCCGTTTAGAAAAATCTAATAATTTTTCCCTTTTTCTCCTCTTAGAAGGATCATAGTAATGTTCTTCCCCTGTCTCTGAATCTTTTTCCTGTATTTGTGCCGTTTCTTTATGGATTAACTCCTTGATTTTACGATCCACAAATGCTATAAGATGCCCGTCGGCTCCCTCGTCCTCAAGTTGTTCCTTCCTTTCCTGTAATTCTGCTATTTCTAGGGGTTCTTTTTTGTTAACTATTTTTTCATAAAAATTATCCGTATAGATTAATCTCTTAGCTTTTTCAATACTAAGCCCCATCTCCTTAGCTATGTCTTCTATTTCTGCACTTCTGGCCTCTTCTGGGGTTTGACCTTTTTTATTTTTGAGTACATCTTCAATCTGATTGGCAGCAATATTTATCTCCTGCTCGTCGGTTGCGTCCTGTTCCGTACTCTCTACTTCAACAGGTTCTTTAGTAATTTCAGGCTCAACATCTG
>CAZSPM010000539.1:0-1963 GCA_964608785.1 uncultured Eubacteriales bacterium | reverse complement strand
AACTTTCGTTTATATAAAGGCCCGCCATACGGTCCATTACCTCACAGCTGTCCTCAATGCAGGAGGATGATATTACGGCGTAGCGGAATACATCGAGGAGGCAAAGAGAAGGGGAATCAGGATTTTAGGGCCGGATGTCAACCGCAGTCACTATCAGTTTAAGATGGAAGGAGGGAATATCCGGGTGGGCTTGACTTCCATTAAAGGGCTGTCTTTAAAGACCGCAGATAAAGTTATTGAAGAGAGAAGGAGCGAGGAGTATCTTTCCATAGAGGATTTTCTCTCGCGTGTATCTTTGACAAAGACAGAACTTCTCTCCTTAATCAAGGCCGGAGTGTTCGATTCTCTCGAGCCGAGAAGAACAAGACAAATCCTTTGTTATTTCAGAGGACTGGAGGATATGGAGGAGGTCTCAGACCTGGATCAAAACCAGAAGGAGAAGATGCTCATAGAGTCCCTCGGCTTCGACCCCGAAGGAGATTCCCTTTCTCTCTTCGAAGGGAAAAGGCCGCCTCTTCGAATAAAGAATTTGAAGGATTACGTAGGATATGAAGTAGAACTTGTAGTCAGGCTAGTGGATGCTCGCCAGAAAAGGGTGAGCCGTGCTCGGAAGTACTTTTTTCTTTTTGAGGACGAGACTGGCCTTCTGGAAGGGGTGGGAGAGTCAAAGTGCCTGACTTTTGGTGTTCCGCCTGCTTGCTACTTGAGAGGAGAAATCAAGAGTGACGGCGGCGGGAGGCCGAAAATTTTCAACTGTTCCTTTCTTATGGGGTCGCATCTCAACATTTGACATTCAGTTCAAAGCGCATTCCTAGAACTGAGGTGAATTGAGGGATGAAATGTCAAATGTTGAGATGCGACCCCTTTTGCCTTATAATTCCTGCGGAAGCAGGAATCCAGATAGGTCTGGGTTCCTGCTTCCGCAGGAATGACATTTTGTAAGACAGGAATGACATTTTGTAAGACAGGTATTAATATTTACAACTAAATGGAAGAGAACCAAATTAACTTTTAGGAGGGAATTGAATGGACAGTAGAAGCGAGAATAAAGGTCGGGTTTTTTTAGGATTATTGATCATGCTGATTGGAGTCTTGTTCTTACTAGGGAGTTTGGGAAAGCTAGACGTGGGGGAAGTCATTTCTACATATTGGCCTCTCATTCTCGTTTTTGTCGGCTTGTGGCATCTATTCACCCATAATTTTCGGGATACTGGCTTTGGGATACTCCTTATTGTGGTTGGCTGTTTTTTCTTGCTTGTCAATTGGGATATATTAGAAGGGAATGTCTGGAATTATTTTTGGCCGCTTCTTATCATAGCTGCTGGACTGTGGATTATTTTCAAGCCTGGATTTAAGCATTTTAGAGGAGAGGTCCCCCCGATCGAAGGGAAAGACTTAGATTCTTTTACAATTTTTTCCGGTATAAAACGCCGTATAGATTCCAAAGAATTTCGAGGCGGTAAAGCCACTGTCGTGTTTGGAGGTATTGACCTGGACTTTAATCAAGCTGAATTAGCAGACAATAGAGCGAGTGTGGAGCTGACAGCACTTTTCGGCGGCATTGAAGTTTTAGTTCCAGAGGAATGGAAGGTCGTTGTAGACAGCAGTTCTATTTTCGGAGCGGTTGAGGATAAGCGCGGAGGAGCTCCCAGGGAAGAACCAAAAACAACCCTTTTTGTCAAAGCGACTGCAATTTTTGGTGGGATTGAAATTAAATAATTTTGCTTTTCCTACGAGCTGACATTTAAGCTCTGAGGATTACTTAGAGCTTAACGCTAAATTAATATTTAGCCGTCTTTGTCTCATGATTCAGGAGCCTCTTTTTGTGGAGGTATATATCGATCTCCAATAAAACTCAAGAGTGAGTAATAAAGCAAGAAGTTCTCTTCCATTTTATGGGGGTAAGATATAGAACCGTCAGGAGAAAATATTCAGGAATGGCTAAAGCGACATCGAAAGATTT
>CAZSPM010000538.1:0-1964 GCA_964608785.1 uncultured Eubacteriales bacterium | reverse complement strand
TAAAATTGCTAGGTCTCAAAATGAGAAAAGATAAGTTAAAAGGCAAAAAACAAGACCTGACCCCTTGCCCTTAAAAAGAAACGAGTTTTTTAAATTCAAGATAGCGCTTTTCTATTTCTGAAAGAGATAAAGTTTTGAGCCGGTTGATACCAAAATCTTCGATAACAAAGGAGGCTAAGACACTCCCATAGACAGCGGCCTTGCGAATTTCTTTCTCGTCGAAAGACCTGGCTCTATCCAGGTAGCCTAAAAAGCCACCAGCAAAACAATCCCCTGCTCCTGTGGGATCGATAACTTCTTCGCAGGGATGAGCCAGGACTCCAAATACAAATTCCTTCCCCAACACCAGGGCCCCATGTTCGCCCTTCTTTATTATGATGAGTGAAGGGCCTCTTTCCAAAAGCTTTCTCCCAGCTTTGATAAGGTTAACTTCATGAGAGAGCATTCTTATTTCCTCTTCATTCCCAAAAAACATATCCACTCTCTCTAAGACTCTCAGAAGCGAGTCCGGTTTAAGGTTGATCCATAAATTAATTGTATCCATTGCCGTGAGCTTCGGCTTTTGTGCCTGATTAAGGATTTCCTCCTGCTGGTCTGGGTCGATGTTGGCCAGAAAAACAAGATCGGCGGTCCTGTAGTCAGGAGGAAGCTGAGGGCGAAAATCTTCAAAGACGTTCAATTCTGTCCTGATAGTAGTCCTTTGATTTGGGTCATTGCCGTAGCGGCCCTCCCAGTGGAAAGTCTTTCCTGATCGAGCCTCTATTCCTTGAGTATCAATTTTTCTTTGTTTGAAAAGATCAATTACCTCTTCAGGAAAATCCTCTCCCACCACGCTCACGATCATTGGATTGGTGAAAAAACTCGCAGCCAAAGAACAATAAGTACCAGAGCCGCCCACAATCTTTTCCTTCCTTCCGTAGGGGGTTTCAATTGTATCAAAGGCCACGGAACCAACAATAACCATGCTCATGGAATCTATCCGACTTTATTTAATATATTTTTCTATGATAAAACGTAGTCTGTTTTTAATATCCTCAGGAATGAGATCGGGATCGGTAATGATACAATTTTCAAGTGCTTGAGCACACTCGCACCCGCCGATTCTTTCGCTGCTAAGAGTGGCTATAGCCATCTTGATGATAGCTTTGGCATTGTCAATATTCAAGCGCATGCTCTCCAAAATCATCTCTATCGTAACCGGTTCCTCTAGAGCATGCCACGCATCATAATCAGTGACTAGATTCATTGTGGCATAACAAATCTCTGCTTCACGGCTCAATTTTGCCTCTGTGGCGCTGGTCATACCGATAACATCGCACCGCCAAGAGCGGTAAATGTTGGACTCGGCCTTGCTCGAAAAAGCTGGCCCTTCGATGCAAATGTATGTTCCTCCCTGATGAACTCTTAATTCAAGCTCATTCCCTGCATTGAATAAAATCCCTGAAAGCTCAGGACACACCGGCTGGGCAAAGCTCATGTGGGCAGCCACTCCTTCGCCAAAAAATGAGCTCTTCCTCCGAGTTCTGTCAAAGAACTGATCTGAAAAGACAATATCTCTGGGTTTTATCTCCTCCTTGAGTGAACCGACAGAGTTGACAGAAATGATCCTCTCCACTCCGAGCATTTTAAAACCATAAATGTTCGCTCGATAATTTATTTCATTGGGTAAGACTCGATGCCCTCTACCGTGACGGCTGAGAAAGGCGACCCTCTTCCCTTCCAGAGAACCTGTGATGTAGGCATCTGAAGGGCTTCCGAGAGGTGTTTCTAACTTGACCTCCTCAACGTCTACAATTCCCTCAATCTCATAAAGCCCTGTTCCTCCGAGGATTCCTATCTCCGCTCGAGGAAGCTTGTCATGTCTCTCGACGTCCATCTCTCCTCCTTAAACAAGGTTATTGATATATAATGAATCATACGACAAGTCAAGAGATGCTCAGGGCATTGGGGTCAGGCTTTCATAA
>CAZSPM010000537.1:0-1969 GCA_964608785.1 uncultured Eubacteriales bacterium | reverse complement strand
AGGACATGGCTCCGACATCGGACCAGGCGAAGTCTCCCTCACACATCAACACTCCCTCTGCCCTTTCCATTAAGGCATAGTCAATAGAAATTGAAGGAATCTCTGCAAAGATGGAGTCAATCTGTTCCTTATCATTATTTCGGAGTGCCTCGAGCATCTTTTTCCAGTAAGGGAACATGGGTGGGGCATGCTGTTCGAGTTTTTTGGCAAAAACATCTGCCTGCCAGAGAAATATGCCCGAGTTCCAGAAATAATTTCTTTCTTCCAAGAATGCCTTGGCTTTCTCATATTCAGGTTTTTCTTTGAATTCTTGGACGGCAAAAAAGGTTTCACCCAGGAATCTGACAGGATTTTCTCTGGAGAATTGGATATATCCGTACCCTGTAGCCGGATATGCAGGGGGGATGCCGAATGTAATCAGGGATTCTCCTTTTGCAGCGGCTGTAGCGCCAGCCTCGAGCTTTTTGAGGAACAGAGAAGCATCCTTAATGAGATGATCAGCGGGCAATAGAGCTAGAACGGCCCTGGGATTCTGCAAGTAGATCCAGGCTGTCGCCAACATCAAGGAGGGCGCCGTATTTTTGCCCAGCGGTTCCGCCAACAGATTCTCCTCTGGGAGGTTCGGAAGAAGATTTTTAATAACTTGAGTCAGTTCGGAATCTGCAATTGTGTAGATATTGGTTGAGGGGACCTTGGGCAAAAGACGATTGACTGTTTCCTCTATCATTGTTTTTTTGCTGACGATAGGAAGAAATTGTTTGGGTTTTTTCTTTCTACTCAAAGGCCAGAATCGAGTGCCCATTCCTCCTGCCATTATGATTGCTCGAAGATCCATTTTGCTCTCCTTGAATGAAAATCTGTTATCTAATTCATATTAAATAAGGGGTAATATTGGGGCGAGAGATCCTGCAATAAAGGTAGAAAAAGAAGAGGATTCATTTATGCTTGGCTTTATTCCTGACGGAAATAGAATAATCTCTAATGGGCTCAAGAATTCTCTAACCTTTTTATGGCATTTTCTACCGCTGTTTCTACTTCTTTTTTTATTGCACTCAGGTATTCTTGAGTATCTGCCTCAAAGCGCAGAACCAATACCTCTTGAGTGTTGGACGCTCGAACCAAACCCCAGCCCTCAGGATAGAGGACCCTCACACCATCTATATCGATGATGGGATGCTTCTCGGAAAGGTCTTTTTTGACTTCTTCCACAATTTTGAATTTAACCTCATCAGAAGCATACACTCTGATTTCAGGGGTGTGAAAAGTTTCAGGCAGGTCGGTGAACATCTGTGAGAGTTTTTTGTCTGTCCGGGAAAGGATTTCTAATAGGCGGGCTGAAGAATAGATGGCATCGTCAAACCCGAAAAATCTGTCTGCGAAGAATATGTGGCCACTCATTTCACCGGCCAAAAGAGCTTTTTCCTCCTTGATTTTTTTCTTGATCAGAGAATGGCCGGTTTTCCACATGATAGGTCGACCACCGAGTTTTTCGATTTCATCGTAAAGAACTTTAGAGGCTTTTACTTCTGAAATGATAGAAGCCCCCGGATTTGAAGGAAGAATATCGCGAGAGAAGAGAATCATAAGCTGGTCCCCCCAGATAATATTCCCCACATCATCAATGACACCGATCCTGTCACCGTCTCCATCATAGGCAATGCCCAGATCAGCCTGCGATTTAACAACTGTTTTGATGAGATCTTCCAGTGCTTCGGGAAGGGTTGGGTCAGGGTGATGGTTTGGGAATGTGCCGTCCATTTCACAGTAGAGCTCAATCACATCACATCCCAGTTTTTTTAAAATCGGAGCTGCCACAACTCCAGCGGTTCCGTTTCCAGCATCTACGACGACTTTCAATTTTTTATCAATCCTGATATTTTTTTCAACATAATTTTCATATTCAGGAACGATATTGTATTCTCTTGATGAGCCCCCTTCTTCTTCAATAAAAATTTTCTTTTCGATGACA
>CAZSPM010000536.1:0-1972 GCA_964608785.1 uncultured Eubacteriales bacterium | reverse complement strand
AATGATCTATTTCTGGATTCCCGCTTGGCTTGTACCTGCGAAAGCAGGTAGCGGGAATGACGAAAGGCATGGGGAACGTCCCCTTATTGGTGGCTGTTTTTTCTGAGCAGAAGATTAGCTTTGATGAACTCGTCAATATCTCCATCCAAGACTCTGTCTGCATCTCCGATTTCCACATTTGTGCGTAGATCTTTTATCATCCTATAGGGATGGAGAACGTAAGAACGGATCTGACTGCCCCAGGCAATATCTGATTTGGCATCTTCTAATTTTTCAAGTTTTTCAAGCTTTTTTTTCTTTTCCAGCTCATAAAGTCGCGCCTTGAGGACTTTTAATGCGCCCGCTTTATTCTTGTGTTGAGATCTTTCATTTTGGCACTGGACGACTATGCCTGTAGGAAGATGGGTGATTCTCACAGCCGAATCAGTGACGTTAACGTGCTGCCCGCCTCTTCCGGAAGCACGAAAGGTGTCAATCCGCAGATCTTCTGTATCTATTTCAATTTCGATGTCTTCATCGACCTCGGGATAGACAAAAATGGCGGCAAAGGATGTATGGCGTCTTTGGTTTGCGTCAAAGGGAGATATTCGGACCAAACGATGAACCCCTGATTCCTGGCTCAGGTGGCCGTATGCATAATCTCCCTCCATTCGAATGGTTATACTTTTGAGGCCAGCTTCTTCTCCAGGAAGGTAATCGAGGATTTTTGTCTTAAAGCTTTTTCTCTCTGCATACCTCAGATACATCCTTGAGAGCATCTGGGCCCAGTCTTGAGATTCTGTTCCTCCTGCTCCGGGGTGAATGGTCAAGATAGCGTTTCTTGAATCATCCGCCTCGAAGAAAAGCATCTGAAATTCTGTTTCAGCTAGATCTTTTTCAAAAGAAGTCAAAGTCTGTGTTAAGTCTTCCTCTACGTTTTCTCCCTCTTCTGCGAGCTCAATCAAGACCTCAAGCTCTTCTTTTTTTTTGCTGATTTTTTCGAAGGATTGGACATCTCTTTCTAATCTTTTTTTATTCTGCTGGAGGGATTGAAGCTTTTTCTGGTTTTCCCAGATGTTGGGGGAGGAAAGTTCTTTGTTTATAGACTCGATCTTAGCCTTCTTATGGCTAAGGTCAAAGAAAACCTCTGAGTTCTTCAAATTTAGAAAAATATTCCTTGGTTCTTGCCTGTAGTTCAGAATGATTCTGCGTAGAGAACGGCTCTTTATCTTTCATCTTTCCTCTTTAATATAGCCAGGATAAGGAATAACATGCTTAAAGTCAAGCTGATGATAGGAAGGATATCTCCAACCTTTGTATAAAAGGTGAGTGCACGGGAGGGAGTTATATTCTCTGTTAGATGCGTCTTGGTCATCAGTTCAGATTTGGCGAGAACCCGTCCAAAAGGATCTATGATTCCGCTTATCCCTGTTGTGGCAGCTCTTAAGAGATAGCGCCTGTTTTCCACGGCCCTGAATACAGCTATAGAAAAATGCTGGTATGGAGCTGAGCTTTTTCCATACCAACCGTCATTGGTGATTGTTACCAAGAAGCTGGCTCCCTTCTTGACGAATCTGCGAACCAAATTTGGAAAGATAATTTCGTAGCATATGGGAGAGCCAAATTTTTTCCCTTCAAACCGATGGAGGGTATACTCGGTTCCAGGTGTTAAGTCTCCGACGGCATGGGTCACTTTTTCGATAAAGAAAAATATTTTTTTGTAAGGAGTGTATTCCCCAAAAGGAACGAGATGCATTTTGTAGTATTGTGTCATGGAAAGATTTGGGCTGAGACATAAGACGGTGTTGTAATAATTTAGATCGGTTTGAGTCCTTGTGGTTTCATTTGTGCCGAGAAGTAGAGTGCAGTCAGTTTCCTGGACGAATTCGGAGAGTGTATCTTTAAAATCTTTGTAAATGCCTGAAGTGCAGCTAAAGCAGAGGGGCACAGGAAATTCAGGCCAGATAACGAGCCGTGCGCGATCCCAATGTTT
>CAZSPM010000535.1:0-1976 GCA_964608785.1 uncultured Eubacteriales bacterium | reverse complement strand
ACGCGACCCCTATCTTTTTGCGACTATCGAGATTCCGTTGGTATTAGCCATTGAGATGGCCTTGTCTTTTTGAAAAAACGGCATCTTCTCTGCTTCAATGCATAGAGCATTACTTCCTGCTTTGACGAGACTTTCAACCGTGCGAAGTCCAATTGCCGGCAAATCAATTCTCGCATCCTGGGAAGACCGACTGACTTTCACAACAACCGTGCCCTCTTCAGCCAAGCGCCCTCCTCTTTCTATGGCCTCATCGGTCCCTTCCATTCCTTCCAGAGCTACGATAGCTTTATTTTTGACGACTACAGTCTGGCCGATATCTAAATCGGCAATGGCCTTGGCAATTTCCCAGCCGAACGCAATATCTTCTTCAATATCAGGTGAAGGTTGAGTTTCAGTCAAGACACCTTCCTGGCAAAAATAAGAGGAAATGAATGCGGATGGATCCTTAATCTCGATCCCTTCCTTGGCCATGAAGTCAATAATCGCATTTATGATCGAGCTCGGTCTTTTGTCTTTAACTTGAGCTAGAAGCAAGAGGGGAGAACTGTTGAACTTTTCCTTATTATAAATCACACGAGGGTCTACTTTCCCTGCAAAAATTGCCTCATTCACTCTATTTTTTTTGAAATAAGAGATGAGTTTCAAGACATCATTCACATCAATCCACTCGAACTCATCCGCTTCCTCTTGAAGCCCGGCTTCTGCCTCTTCTTTGATTCCTGCAACCACGGAAAAATAACCCGATTTTTGAGCTTCATGGAGAACCAAGAGTGGAAATTCCCCGGAACCGGCTATTATCCCAATTCGACGTCCCATTTTTCCGCTACTTTTTTTATGATCCCCCTCTTGGAAGACTGAATAAAATCGATGATCTCATCCCGATCTTCTCCCGACTGAAACTGCTCTTTGATCTGGGCCAAGGCTTGAGATGTATTCAGGTCAGAATAAAAAATAATCCTGAACATTTCTTTGAGATCTTTCAGCCTTTCTCTGGAGAAACCCCTGCGTCGAAGCCCAATAGCATTCAATCCAAAAAGAAGAGTTGGACGACCCCCTGCCACCCTACAGAAAGAAAGAACATTCTGAGTAATCACAGAATAACCGCCTATAAAAGCATGCTTTCCAACACGGCAGAACTGATGAACTCCACTGAATGCTCCTACAGTCGCATAATCATCAACAGTCACGTGTCCCCCAAGAGTGGAACCGTTTGTGAAAATAGTCTCATTTCCAACAACACAGTCATGGGCAATATGAGAGTAAGCCATGAAATAGCTGTCATTCCCGATGACGGTCTCTTTTCTGCCTTTGATTGTCCCTCGATGAACGGTTATGAATTCGCGGAAAATATTCCTGTCTCCGATCTTGACCTGCGTTTTCTCCCCTTTATATGTAATGTCCTGGGGTTCAGTTCCGATAGAACAAAAAGGGTAAAAATGGTTGCCTTCCCCTATCT
This sequence comes from uncultured Eubacteriales bacterium, assembly GCA_964608785.1. GTDB lineage: Bacteria > Acidobacteriota > Aminicenantia > Aminicenantales > Aminicenantaceae. Next base: position 520 of record CAZSPM010000535.1, on the reverse strand, counting down.
CAGTCCAACCATCTATATAGACATTTCCATCAAGTCTTGTATTTTTTTTAATAATGACATCTTGCCCGATAAATGAATGAGGGCCGATCCAGACTCCATCATTTAATCGAGCTTTGGGATGAACGGTAGCTGTAGAATGAATGAAGACTTCATTCTTGCCCATTCAATTCCTCAAGATTTACGAGAGAAGCCATCATCTCCCCCTCTACGGCTATTTCTCCCTCTACATAAGCTTTTCCCTTGATATGACAAAACTTATTCTTAAGCCGAAGGAGCTCGGCCTCCAGCCTCAACTGGTCACCAGGTACCACTGGCCTTCTGAATTTCGTGTTATCAATCTTGCTCAAAAAAACAAATTTGTTTTGGGGGTCAGGAATTGAATGATAGAGAAGAACGCCGCCTGCCTGAGCTAAGGCTTCAACAACTAAAACTCCGGGCATAACCTTTAGACGCGGAAAATGTCCTAAAAAAAAAGGCTCATTATAGGTGACATTCTTGATGGCAACTATTGATGTAATCA
>CAZSPM010000534.1:0-1984 GCA_964608785.1 uncultured Eubacteriales bacterium | reverse complement strand
ATATTCTTGGGGCAATTTTTTAAGTTCCGCCCAGGAATAAACAGGGCCATCTTTACATACATAATGCACGCCAATATTGCATCTTCCGCATTTTCCGATGCCACATTTCATTTTGTTCTCAACCGTGGTGTAAATTTGTTCGTCTTTGAAACCAAGCTCCTCGAGGGCCTTTATGACAAATTTGATCATGATGGGTGGACCACATGTGACTGTTATAGCATTATCAGGGGAGGGTTTTTTATCAGTGACATTCTGAGGAACAAACCCAACAAACTCTTCCCAGTCGGGCTCCTCACCATCTACAGAAAGATGGACGGTTATTTTCTTCCTGAGCTCTTCCAGTTCTTCTCTAAAAACCAGGTCTTTGGATGTCCTCGCTCCGTAAATCAGCATGAGGTCTCCATAGTCTTCTTTTTTGCCCAGAGCTGTTTGGAGGACTGACCAGATAGGGGCTAGGCCAATGCCTCCACCTATAAATATGAGGTTTTTCTTCTTCCAGTCTTCAATCGGAAAACCATTGCCATAAGGGCCCCTGATTCCTATGATGTCTCCGATCTGCATGTCATGAAGTGAAGTAGTAACCCTTCCCATTTTCAGAATGCTGAATTGGAGAAAGTCTTTCATAAGAGGGGAAGAAGAAATGGAGATCATCGATTCGCCTTTACCAAAAACAGAGAGCATGGCACACTGTCCACAGCAAAAGGAAAAATCATTCTTGTTGAGAAACTCGGTTCTGAAGGACTTAATAGGTCGCGTCCCACCCACTTCTTCTTTAATATCGATCAATTTGGCAAGTCTTGGGATGTAAACGTTATGATCCATAATCTCTCACCTTATCGAGAACTTCTATAATGTCTATCCCAACCGGGCATTTTGAAACACACCTTCCACAGCCTGTACATTGATAATTCTTGTGCTTTTCGACAAAATACTGGAATTTATGCAAGATTCTCTGGCGTAACCGCGAAGCTCTATCAGGCCTCGGGTTGTGGCCTGAGGAATGCATGGTAAAATCAGGAAACTGACAGTTATCCCACGTCCTTATTCTTTTGCCTTCTAGAGGAGATGAAGATGAAACTTCATCATTCATATCAAAGCAATGGCATGTTGGACAGAGATAGGTGCAGATGCCACAGCGGATACAACTCAGAGATTCTTCATCCCAGAAAGGAGAATCGAACATTCCCTTGAGTTTTGGGGGTATCTTTTTTGTTTCTTTGATTTGGCGCTTTATTTTCTTTTCAGATTCGACATTAATCTTTTGAGCATCTTTTTTATCTTTTGAAATAGGAGGCTTGAAAAGGTTCTTGGCCAGATTTATGAGCTTATTTCCTTTTTCTGTGAAAGTCTCTGTAAAATATCTGTCCCCCAAGTCAGTCATCAGGGTGTCCAGACCCTCTTTGGAATGAGGGGAACCGTCCACTGAAAGACAGAAGCAATCGGGAGAGGGAGGAATGTGACAGGAGAGTCCCACAACTGTTATAGAATTTCTTCTGCTCCAGTAATAAGGATCTTCGAAGTCACCGCAAAAAACTTTATCTGTCAGAGTGAGGGCTTTTCCGTCACATGGTCTAACGCCAAAGATCACGGATGGCGTCTCTTCAGGGAGAATTTCTTTGATTTGAAGACCTTCTTCATTTGAAGAGCTAAATTCCAGGAGAATTTCTTTCTGCGGAAAGATGATTTTTTTTGGGGAGAGGACAGCATTGGGATAATCGAGATCTATGTTTTCTGGTTTGTTAAAAACATCATATTCCCAGAGATCGCCCTTCTCCACGGGCGCATATATTGTGTAAGAAGAAAGCTTCTTTACCCATTGCGGGAAGGCTTTTTTTGGCAGTATCTTTTCCATCGTCTTACCTGATAAAATCTTCTGGGTCTTCTTCCTTAAAACAAGAAAAAAGAGTAGGCTGGTCAGGGTCGAAGCCAACCTCATACTCGGAGAGCTCTCTAGCCTCTTTTTCTGATTTGTTCTGCATCCATC
>CAZSPM010000533.1:0-1993 GCA_964608785.1 uncultured Eubacteriales bacterium | reverse complement strand
TGCAGTGTGAGCGGTGCCAAGCAACACAGGGTGTCCATAGCCAGGGCCCTGGCCAAAAATCCAAAACTTGTTCTGGCTGATGAACCGACGGCAAATCTTGATTCCAAAACCGGAGAAGAAATCTTGAATATTATGCTCGAACTCAACCAGAAAACATCCACGACTTTCATCTTTTCCACCCATGACAAAATGGTCATGGATTTTGCCAGAAGACTCATAAAACTCAGGGATGGAAAAATTGAATCCGACCAGAAAGTGAGCTAAAAATGAAAATGTTTCTCAAGCTTGCCATCCGGAATGTTTTCCGCTACAAGAGGCGAACGCTGATAACATTTATGGCCATCTCCTTTGGGCTTGGTCTGATGCTCTTCGGCATGAGCCTTTACAACGGCGTGAACAGGCAGGCCCTGGATAATATCATCAACAGCCAGACAGCTCATCTCAAGATTCTTGCTGATGGATACTTCGAGAAAAAGGATGAGACCCCACTAGATCTTACTATCGACAATCCCCAGAGAATCAAAGACCTGCTTAAAGAAACAGAGGAACTTCAGGGCATGGAAGCCCGCGTACTTTTTGGCGCTTCTCTCATAAACGGATTGGATGAGCTGCCTTGCTTAGGAGTGGCTTTTGAGCCAGAAGTTGACCCAGAGGTGTTTAACCTAAAAGAATCCATCAGGGAAGGACGCTATCTGGAAGCCTCAGATCAATTTGCGCTTCTCGGGATAGGTTTAGCTAAAGATATGCGATTAAAAGTCGGGGATACGTGCGTCATCAGAATGTTCTTCTCTATCGAAGATTTTGTGTGGAATGCCTTGGATCTAGAGATAAAAGGAATAGTGGACACCGGAAATCCGCAGGTGGACAGTTCAACCATCTTCATCCCCCTCTCCCTTGCTCAAGAAAGTTTGAGCCTGGGTTCCCATGCGACCGAAATTTCTATACGTCTCAAAAACGAAGACAGGCTGGAAGAAATAAAGGAATCCATCCAAAGCAAGTTGAAAACTATCAACAGCAATTATGATGTCTTTACTTATCTAGAGCTGGCTTCTGATTTTATCGAATTCAGCAGAACGAGAGCTCGAATGCAGGCTATCATTCCTCTCATCATGCTCCTCATCGCCACTCTGGGAATCGTCAACACCATGCTCATGGCTGTGCTCGAACGCATAAAGGAAATCGGGATGCTCGCTGCCATGGGCATGAGAAAAATTGAGGTCATGTTGCTTTTCATCTTCGAAGGTGCAATCATCGGCTTCTTCGGTTCTCTTGCTGCCTGTCTTATCGGAGGCCTCGGAGGCTGGTACCTGGAAGTAAAGGGATACAGTCTTTCTGCCTTAGGCTTAGGGGAGAGGTATGCTGAGCTCGCCGAAGCCGCTTATCCTGTTAAAGATGTTTTTTACGGGGATATAACCTTTGGGCTTCTAGTTTTCACACTTATTTTCGGAACAACGGTTTCTATCCTGGCCAGCCTCTATCCGGCCTACAAGGCCGTAAGACTCGATCCAATAAAAGCATTGAGGCATGAATAATGAAGGCCATTGCAAAATTAGCATGGCGTAACATCTGGAGGAACTGGAGGCGTACATTTCTCTCTTCCTTTGCCATAGCCCTCGCAGTCATCTTTATTGTTTTTCTTCAAAGCTACGTATACGGAATCGTGGATATGTTTTTCGAGAATTTGATTCGCAATGAAATTGGTCATGTGAAAATCGCTGCCAAAGAATTTTTAAGGCTGGAAAAAAGCTTGCCCAAGGAACATTTGATCTTTAATTCTCAAGACCTCAAAGGAACCATCTCTTCACTTTCAGGAGTAAAATCGACGACCGAAAGAATCAAATTTCACCTGATGCTCAGTCATGGTGACAAGAATGAACCGTGTCTGGGCTTTGGGATAGACCCTGAACAGGAGACAAATTTCTTAAATATAAAAAACAACCCCGCCAATAAAAAACACAGCACCAATCAGGATATTTGTCAGAGCTTCACTTCG
>CAZSPM010000532.1:0-2006 GCA_964608785.1 uncultured Eubacteriales bacterium | reverse complement strand
TCATGTCGTCTATACGGGCTTGCTTGGCCTCCCTACCGGTCAATGGCTCTTTGGCTACGTCCAGCCATTGATACATGCCCTGTGCCGTCTCGGTATAACCGGCCGCATCTGCTACCTTAGCCGCATCGTAAACTTTTGCCCTGTACTTAGGGCTGACCCATGCTGTCCAGTTCGGATTACCCCAAGCATTATTCTGTGCACCTGCCGGAGCCGTGGCTTGTCTACGTACTGACTCACGTATTGAGCCCATACCACCAAAAAACATACTGTTAATAAGAAATTCGGAGATTATCCTTCGGTCAGCCTCCTCTACCCCAGGGTACATTGCCTTCATCTGCTCCCCAAAATCAGTTTCATTGTATAAAGATTGAACAGCTGGCGATGCGATCCCTCCGACTTCCATACCAACCGTGGCACCAATCCCACTTTTATAAAACATCTCCATGAATGGTTGAAGGACAATCCCATACTTCCCTTTCAATTTCAGATCCGGAAGGATATAATGTGCCGCCGTCATCCCTGAGATAGCTCCAGGCTCAAAAGGCCCTAATCCGGAGAATACAGCTTCCGAAATAGCCGCCTCTGCCACCATTGCCTTAGCTTTCATCCATGGTGTGGCTTTTTTGGCTTTTAACACCTCCCATCCAGAGGGGACCGGATCATCAAACCCTAATAATAATTTTGTGCTCTTCGCCCCGGTTTTAATGGGATTACGTACAATCTTATATCCTTTCTTTAAATACTTTAAACCTTTGGCCTCCATGATTGTACCTGTGGCCCATCCAAGGGCCATAAGTGAAGGGAGATCAGCTGCTAGTGATCCTCCTAATTCTGACATATTCTCTATGATATTGGCTTTTAGATGCTCTTTCTCTTCCTTTGTTAGCCTGATCCCCTGGTTAGTGGTCATCTCCTGCATCTTCCGGAGGATCTCCTTGTCTGTCGGATCCTCGTACTGAGCTAATTCTTCGCCTGCAAAACTGCGAGAAAAAGAGTCTGCAAAAACATTCCGCATATATTTACCATCCTTCTCAATATCTAAAGGCCCCTGATTAGCATAAGCCATCCTTGCTGCTGCCTCATAATACGCATCAGCCTCATGTTTCTTTTTCAGAACACGGGCATAGGTATCATGCTGCGGTGCCTGGAAGTGCTCCTTCGCCTTCCCGTAGAATTGTTCATCTTTCTCTGCTCTCAGGGAAGATAGCCGATTATCCCAATATTGTTTTTTCAGGTATGATTCATTAACAACATCTTGTAAACGGTCAGCTGTGGTTTTGTATCCGGTTATCTCATTGATATATTTCCCGGAGTCTTTCTTGATTGATTTATTAAACTCATCTACCTGGTTGTTGTAATTGCTAACTTCCTTGGTATATTCATTGAAAGCATCCTCGTAGTTTATTCTTTTCTGCCAATATTTGTTTATCCATTCCCCCTCCGTCATGCCCTTTGCTGAGGCATAGTTCTTATAATCGCGTTTTGAAGATAAGGAAACATGCTCTTTGATATCCTTCCCCAGATCCTGCACGTTGGCAAGCATATCATTCAGGTGCTGCTCCCGCTCATCAAATACCTTGGCTTCTTTTGAGGCTGTGCTTGTCGGGTTTTGATAAATAAGATCGTTAAGGATCTGATTGCTGAATATGTCCACTAGGGCAGCGTTCTCTTCCTGTTCATCCGTCATCTGCTCATCTGGACGTTTCCCTTCCTTATCTAAGAACTCACCCTTTTTGAGCTTGTCAAGTAGCGGCTGGGCACCCTCTAAGGATAATTTAGATAACTCACCAGGTCCCATCCCTTCCTTCATCTTATCTACCCATCTTCTCTCTGCATCACGGTAAAGGTGCTCCATGAAAGATCTACGCTCATCCTTAGTGTAGCCTTTCCCTTTCAAATATTTAGTGATTTCTTTCTGGCCCTCTTCCCCTAGCTCGATAAAGATTTCAGGACGACTTTTTATGTAGCCAAAATCATCTTGTTCAAGTAATTCCGGTAAGTCTTTT
>CAZSPM010000531.1:0-2017 GCA_964608785.1 uncultured Eubacteriales bacterium | reverse complement strand
TCTTTCAGCAAAAAGATTTACAGCAATATCAGAATAACTTCCTGATATTGCTGTATTCGGCGTAAGTATCGGCATTTTTTATGAATAATTCAGGCTAATCTCGCGAGTCTAAATGAGCTGGGAAACACAAGCCTTCCCGAATCAACTGTTTCCTCAAAGAACGGATGATGAGGATAAAGAATCCTTCATTCAAAAAAATAAATATATTTTCTCAAAAAAAGGGATTCATCCAAAATATCAATATAGACCGAATCCGTCTTCTGGGAGGAGAGCTGGGAATCCTTCGAAAAAAGGAAGATTATCCAATCGATCAGGGATCTGGCTTTCTAATCTATAAAAGAACCGGTAATTGCGTAGAAAAAAACGATGTTTTGGGAGAGATTCAATTCAACACACCAACGGATCGCTCTTTTATTAAAAAGGAGTTCAGAGAAGCTTTTATCATCTCTCCAAATCCTCCTGAATTCTGTCCTTTCATCATCGAAAGAAGCTCAGCAAAAGCCGAATTATATTTTTTTTAGAGTTTGCATATTTTTGAATAAAAAATAAAATAAAGGCAAGAATGGAAAACGACAGAAGGGTTGTTGTGGTCACTTCTGATGTTCCCTTTGTCGAAGGGGGACACCTCATAATCGCCCACAGTACTGTCCAGGCTCTCAAAGAATTTGGTTGTGAAGCCGATTTAATGCTGACACCTCAGAATAGGTTCGGGCGACAATTTCAGGCTTATCATGCTACACGATTTACTGATGTTAAAGAAGATGGTCTCGGCAGGAAGATCCATCAAGTCATATCCTTCCGCTATCCCAGTTTTGCTATTAAACATCCCTCTCACGTCTGTTGGCTCAACCACCGTATGAGAGAGTATTATGACCTATGGAAAGCTTTCTATTCCCCACTTGGTATAAAGGGGAAGATAAAAGAAACCATGAGGAAAAGGATGGTCCATCTCATCGACACTTATTTGCTCAAGCACAATGTGAGTCAATTATTTGCTCAGTCGAAAACTATCCAGGAAAGATTGAGAAAATGGGGAAATATCGATTCAGAAGTTCTCTATCCTCCACCTCCTCAAAGAAACTATCATACTGAGTCTTATCAAAATTATATCTTCTCTATCTCAAGACTTCAAAAACTCAAGAGACTAGACCTGCTCATCGATGCCTTCAAGCACGTCCAAAACAAAGAACTAAAATCGGTTATAATTGGAGAGGGCCCTGAACTGGAAAACCTTTCCCAAAAAATAAATGAAAACAACCTTGAAAATAGAGTCACTCTCTTAGGTTCAACTGATGAGAAGACAATTCTCAACCATTACGCTCGCTGCCTTGCCGTTTTTTTCAGCCCTCTCAGAGAAGATTACGGTCTGGTTACAGGAGAAGCCTTCGCCTCTCAGAAGGCTGTGATCACAACAACGGACTCAGGAGGACCAGCTGAACTGGTGAGGAGCGGCGAGACAGGCTTCATACTCGACCCAGATCCGAAGAAAATCGCTGAAAAACTGGATGCATTGGCAGAGGATAAAGACCTTGCCGAAACAATGGGAAAAAAAGCCTATGAATTTATTTCCGGTTTGACATGGGAAGACACAGTCAAAAAATTGCTCATTGTTTAGCTTTAAGCTTTAACAGAAAAAATGATTGACAAAAAAAATGGGAGCAGGTCTCAAAATCTAGCATGCTTTCCACTTCTGACAGTATTTGTATTGACAATAAATATCTCTATTTTGTATACCTCCTATGTCATTCAAATGTTGAGACCTGACTGTGGTATATTTTTAAATCAAGAAAAGGACATTTAATATGGAAGAACACAAGCCTTATGTGCCTTATGACACAAGCTTTAAAGATTTTACTCTTAAATCTGTCATCATTGGAGCAATCTTCGGCGTTATCTTCGGTGCAGGCAATGCCTATATTGGCTTAAGAGCTGGGCTCACAATCTCTAGAGATATACTATTATGGGTCACTTTCCTAGCTGTGTTGAAAGCTTTAATATCTATTCTTGGCTATAGCAT
>CAZSPM010000530.1:0-2018 GCA_964608785.1 uncultured Eubacteriales bacterium | reverse complement strand
ATCTGCATATCTGAGCCAGTGATGCGTGTTTCTGGTCTTCGGGAAGACGGTGGACCATCGAAGCCACATCGTCGGAAGGAGTCACCTGGAGGATCTCAGAGATTTGTCCTATCGGGAGCTCTTTTAAAATTTGGGCCGCATCTTCAGGGTCAATCTCACTTAAAACATCGCTGGCCTTTTCTTTGTCCTTTTCAAAAAACAGATTGAAAAGGATCAGTTTTTCTCTGAAAATGAGATGGTCCATAAGGGAGGAGATATCAGCGGGATGGAAGTTTTTCACTAGGTTCCACAGACGGGCAAGGGCGCCCATATTGATGAACTTCCTGGCCGAACTGATGACAATCCGCAGAGCCTGTACTTTCATTGTTATTCTCTAAATTTGTCGTCCTTCACGATAGCACAAATATTGCTTAGAGTAAATGATAACTAACCCGGCTGGCTCTATTTTCTATAGAAGTATTTATTTGTTTCTGATACAATAATCGCGCTGAGGCCGACGAGGCCTACCAGGTTGGGAAAGGCCATAAGACCATTCATTATATCTGATAATCTCCATACAATTTCCATCTTTAAAAATGTCCCCACCGCGACAAATATTACAAAAATAATCCGATAAGTCTTCACAGCTCTTTCTTTAAACAAGTACTCGATGGATTTTTCTCCATAGTAACACCAACCGAGAATCGTGGAATATGCAAAAAATATCAGGGTTATAGTAACAATGAATTCTCCTATTCCTAAAGGAAAGATTTTGTCGAAGGTTAAAGCAGTCAATTCAGCACCCTGATAGCCGGAAGTCCAGAGTCCGCCTGAAATCAGCACTAAACCAGTCATCGTGCAGACCACTAATGTATCGATGAAAGTTTGCGTCATGGAAACCAAAGCCTGTTTGACCGGATTGGGAGTTTTTGCTGCTGCTGCAGCTATCGGGGCAGAGCCCAATCCTGACTCATTGGAAAAGACTCCCTTGGACACACCCATTCGCATGGTATGCATCACAGTTGCTCCGAGAAACCCCCCTGTAGCAGCCGTTGGTGAGAAAGCATGTTTGAAAATGAGTGCGAACATTTGAGGAATAATCGCAATTTTTATAATTAGGATGACGAGTGCTCCCGTGATATAAATAATGATCATGATGGGAACGAGTACCTGTGTGACCCGGGCAATGCTTTTGATCCCTCCAAGGACGACCAATGCAGTAAAAGTTGCCAGGATAATCCCTGTTATCCAGTTAGGAATACCCAGAGAGGCTTTGACACCATCTGCCACTGAATTGGATTGGACCATATTCCCTATGCCAAAAGCCGCGATAAAAGCAAAGATGGCGAAAAGTGTTCCGAGCCATTTCCAGCCTAACCCTTTGGAAATATAGTACATCGGACCGCCGCTCATGGTCCCGAACTTGTCGACGTCTCTGTACTTTATGGCAAGAACAGCCTCTGAGTATTTTGTGGCCATTCCAAAAATGCCGGTGACCCACATCCAGAAAAGCGCCCCGGGGCCTCCCATAGTGATTGCGAGGGATACTCCCACGATATTCCCTGTCCCTACTGTAGCGGCTAAAGCTGTCATCAATGCCTGAAAATGGGAGATATCACCTTTTTGCTCGTCATCCTCTTTTCTTTTAAAAAGGGCTAATTTGAGAGAGTAGAGAAGACCTCTTATTTGAAGGCCTCTTAATATTATGGTCAAGAAGATCCCTGTGCCTACCAGAAGAATGATTAAAGGAAATCCCCAGATAAAGTCTCTTACAGAGGTTAATATTTCAAGTATTTGAGCTTCCATTCTATCCAGATCTTAAAAAAATTTTTCCTATTATAACAAAAAAAAGGGGTCGCGTCTCAACATTTGACATTAGCTTTTGGTTGTCAATGCAATATCAGAATGACCTCCTGATATTGTTGTAATTGTCGAAAGTATCGGCATTTTTTATGAATAATTCAGGTTAAGTGAACTATTGGAAATGTCAAATGTTGAGACGCGACCCCTATTTAGCCGAGGAAGGTAATGCCGAGATT
>CAZSPM010000529.1:0-2022 GCA_964608785.1 uncultured Eubacteriales bacterium | reverse complement strand
TACCAATCGATCCCGCTAAAAATGGGAAGATTACCGTTGTATCTGTGGCGGCGATGAGGGGGACAAAGGGCTGGTAATCACGACCGGATTTGAGGGGGTGTGCTGCCACTGATCGACACCCGAAAGGCTGTGGCTTCGAGATCATCGATCATCTGAAACGCCATCCCGAGATTCCATCCGAAATGACCCAGCGTGTCGGCGTACGGGGGGCCGCGCGCCAGGCGGCCGCCCCTGCAGCGGGGGGGAAACACGGCCGCGTGTTTTTCGGAAATATGTTCGAAGTGCTGTAATATTTTCAGCTTGCATGTCCAGCGATTGCGGGTTGCTGGCACTGGCACTGGCCTTGAGAATTGCGACAGTTTGTTTTGTCCGTTTGTAATCCGATGGGACCGAGAGGTGAGCAATTGCTCGGCTTGTACGGATGAACTGCCCGGTGTGCAGGAGAGGTTTTTGTCGGATTGGGTGCTCTGTTTTTTATCTTCAGCTATAACGGTGTCCCGGTACGCCTAGTCAATAGAGGGGTAGGAGAGGTTGCAATATTCTTAGCTTGGGGACCTTTAATGGTTATGGGCGCTTACTATGTTCAGGCTGAGTCATTTTCCTCCTTTTGGCCCTTGGTCGTGGCTATTCCCTCAGGCGTTTTGACCACCCTTGTCTTATTGATCAATGAATTTGCTGATAAAGAAGCAGACTTCTCCACAGGAAGAAAAACATGGGTAATTCTTTTCGGCTTCAAAAAGAGTTTCCTTCTCTACCTGAGTTTAGCTCTAAGCTGTTATCTTTTAGTCATAATCGGGGTGCTTTTTGGAGGCTGGCCGCTGTGGTCGTTCTTGGTTTTGGTTACTCTTCCTATGCCTTTCCAGGCCTTTAATGTAGGCATGAAGAACCTGGAAAACTGGAGCAAATTTCTTCCGGCTGTTAAGGCAACCATATTGATGAATTTCGTGTTTTTAATTATACTGAGTGTTTCATTTGTGATTTAAGATGACGAAGGAAAAGAAAAAGCGAGAACAGAGCGTTTTTCGGGAGTACTTTGAGCTGATTGCCGAAACCGCTGTATTTGTATTTTTTGTTATGACCTTTGTTGTTCAGGCTTTCCAGATTCCTACAGGCTCTATGGAGCCCACGTTGCTCATCGGTGATTTTCTTCTTGTGAATAAGCTTGCGTACGTTCGACCTGTTTTTCCCTTAGAAGAGAAAATCTTACCTCAAAAGAAAATAGAGAGAGGGAATATTGTAGTCTTTAAATATCCAAGGGACCTGTACAAAGATTATGTTAAAAGGGTTATCGCTATGGGAGGGGAGAAAGTTGAGGTCAAGAACAATCAAGTGTATGTGAACGATCTGCCCATTCTTGAGGATTATAAAATTCACATTAACAGCAGGGGTAATTCTGGAAATGAATTTTACAACTATGAAAACTCTATTATGGGTCGTTATGGTCCTGTTATTGTTCCCCCTGGCGAATGTTTTGTCATGGGAGATAATAGGGACAACAGCAGCGATAGCCGAGAGTGGGGATTTTTACCTGTTGACAATATAAAGGGCAGGCCTTGGCTTGTTTATTTTTCGTATAAAGCAGAGCCGGGGTCTCATGAGAAGACTAGCCTGAGAGAACGATTAAAAAAGATTGCCAGATTCATTCCAGAAGCAAGATGGAAACGAATCCTCACATTGATAAAATAGATAAGAACAATTGAATACAAATACAATTAACATAAACCTGGGCTAATTATTCCGGCTTCTTCTGTATCGTAACTTCATCGTAAGAGAAAATATAGGGAACCGGATTTTCTGCAGTAAACTCATCCACGAATATCGAACTTTGCACTATTCCATCCATATCTTTCCCAACTAGAAGCCCCAAATAATAGAGAAGAGTAGGAGCTATATCGACGAGGCTTGTTCCTTCAATATTTTTCCCCTTAACGATGCTTTTTCCGTAGAAAAACACAACTCCTTCTGGAGCGTTTTCATGATAGGCCGAGACTTCAGGATTTCCTAAAATTCGCTCAACGAATC
>CAZSPM010000528.1:0-2028 GCA_964608785.1 uncultured Eubacteriales bacterium | reverse complement strand
GATGAGCTTTCCGTCTGGAGACCAGCGAGGAGAGGAATCAGAGCCTGGATTCTCATAGAGCTTCCTGGGAGTTTTGGCTTCCAGATCCACAATCCAGATGTCTGTCTTCCAGCCCTCATTATTTTTTGTGTTCGGACGGGATACATAAACGATCTGTTTTGAATCAGGGGACCAATGAGCGTCACCCACGGTAAATTTGCCTTCAGTGAGCTGCTTAGCTTCTTCCTTTTCAATATCGAAAATCCAGATATGGCTCATACGGAATTTCTCATCCACAATCTCGGCATCGTCTTTTTCTTTTCTCTTTTTTTCTTCTTCCTTACTCAAGGAATCCCTGGATGTGAAGAGTATTTGTTTTCCACCCGGTGAAATTTCATAAGATTGGATTGATTCTTTATGCTTTGTCGCCTGCCAGGCTTCTCCCCCATCCATATACATGAAATAAATCTGACTTTTAGGTCCTCGGCCTGGACCGGCCTGTTGGGCACCAGAAGGAGCAGAACCATCGCGGGAAGTAATAAAAGCAATCTTTTTTCCACAGGGAAACCAGGATGGAGAAGTGCAGCTCGCAGAGCCATAGGTTATCTGCCTTCTGTCTGATCCATCTATGCGAGCTCGCCAAATATGAGTCGTACTCTTCAGGTCTTTATCATCCATGTCTCTTATGCGTTTGGTGTACAGTACCCATTGACCATCTGGAGAAATCCTAGGGGAGGAAACTCCGTTTATCCGCAATGTATCCCTGGCAGAGAGTACACGCAGTTCTCCTGGTTTTGCCGGATCCTCTTTTTTCTCTGCCAGTTGGACTTGAAGAGATATGGCTAAAATCAGAAACATGAAAAGAAAAGTTTGCCCAAATTGTTTTTTGCTCATTACGGCCTCCTTCAATTTTTTTGGGAAAATTAGGAATAGAAACAAGTCCTTATAGCATAGAAAAAATCTGAAGTCAAAATAATGAAAATGAGTGAAAAAGAAGGTAAAAGAAGGGGTCTAAAAGAAGGGGTCAGGTCTTGTTTTTTGCTATATTTAAGCTATCTTGCTAATAATTAGTGTTTCTTTCCGATATATAGCAAAAAACAAGACCTGACCCCATACTTCACTCCACGCATAATCATTGATAGTGGCTTCCCAAGCACGGTCGAAATTTATGCCGACAAGCTCACCACGTGTATTGAGGACAGGGACACTTTTCAGCTCAGAATGTCCAAAACGTCCAAAGTCCCTGGCTTTATACAGATCGAAGATTTTTTGAGGTGTATCAAAGGGCTCATGACCTGTCGTTTTTTCTATGACACCATCCAGAGCGCCCTTCGATGAATTGAGATTCCAAATTGTGTTAGCTATTTTTTTTGCCCTTTAATCTTTTTCACGCGGTCAATGGGGCGCATGGTCCTGGCAGGGCGGGTGGCCTGGCGTGTCTTCAGATTATACCGATCTCCTGGGGCAAGAAAATAAAACTGGCCTTCCGGTGGTATTTGTCGAGTGTTGTCGTAGATAGCCACATAGCTTTGACCGATCACCTCAAACTGGTCTCCACGGACGACAATAGCCGTGTCTTCGTCCAATCCGATGCCTAGTAATTCCGGATGCTTTTCGACAACCTCAATCATGTCAAAATGACGATTCCGTTTGAGCAGATGCTGATCGATACCAACGTTTCGTAAGAAACCGAAACCCTCCAGATGATCACCCATCATGATGGTGTTTCCTTTTGTATCTCCACGCACAAGAAATGAACCCTGGATTGTAGCCCCCGCAGAAGAGCCGCCAATGACCCCTCCCCTCTCCAGAAGAGCCAGCAACTCTTTATGAGTACGGGTATTGAGATAGGAATCAGCTAACCGCCACTGCCGTCCACCTGAAAAAAATACCCCGCGCGCTTCCTGAATCGGCCGGACAAATTCTTCTGAATCCGCAACAGAACGGTCTTTAGTATGAACAACAGTCAGATTCTTCGCTCCCGCTTCTCTGTATCTGCGTGATGCAGAGCAGGATTGATCATAACGCGCTCCTCCTCCTGCAGGCCCC
>CAZSPM010000527.1:0-2033 GCA_964608785.1 uncultured Eubacteriales bacterium | reverse complement strand
ACGGAGGTTTTGTGCGATGTTCTTCAGAGTAGAATTCTGAAACGAGATTGAACTGCTCATCAAACAGACCGTAGACAATCTTCCACCCAAAACTTGTTTCATCATCGAGACGTTGGGGGCTGCTGGACACAAAATATCCTCTGGAATTGATATAGAGATCTTCGAATACATCTGGGACTTTGATCTGTTTCAGGTGATTACCCTCTTTATCAAAAAAAGCAATTCTTTGGTTGACGATGTCGTTAACGTAAATATTATTGTCTTTATCGAACCTTGCTACCGACAAATTTCCAAACTCACCCGGCCCCTGTCCTCTCCGGCCGATGGTGAGCAAGAATTTTCCATCAGAATTGTACTTCTGAATCCTCTTCTTATCCCAATCTGTTACGTAAATATTTCCTTCATCATCGGCGCTACAAAAAACAGCCTCTCCGAACATGTAATTCTCATCTCCCTCCATTTCTCCAATGGTAATTTCCTCTTTGAATATCAGCTTTTTCCTCATTCCCTTCTGGGGTAATGGCGTCTTCGGATTTGAGATAACTTCGACATCCTCTTGGGCATTACAGGAAGATTTATCTCGGGCCTCAATGCTTCTAAAAGAAAAAACTGCTACAAAGAAAATAAACCCAAAAAGTACGTAGAGGTAGGTGATTTTCCTAGACATGTTAATCCTCTAATCTTTGGGCGAAGCTAGTACAAGTTATTTTATAAACCACTAATTCTTCATAGCCGCTTTCCTTCTCTGAGAAACCATAGATGTTTTGTTCTGTGGATTTCACATATTTATACCCTCGATCAAAATTAATATTCAGACTGATCCTTCCTATAAAAACTCCATGAGAGTTGAAAACATCATGAATATACTCGTCCTTATTCTCGCCCTCTTCAAAAGTTCTTACATAAAGGCGCTCCTCGCTATCGATAAAAAAAGCGAAATATGGGGGCCAAGACTTTCGAATTTCAATCTCCGCTTGAACACCTGTTTGTTGTCTGAGCTTCTCGTACGCCTTCTTCCAACCAGCTCGAGTCTCTTCAGGTATTGGGACTGGTTTATATTCTTTTCGAATCTTACGAATCAAATTCCCTTCCAAATCATAGACCCAGATTTCATAATCTCGTTCTTCGCTTCCTACATAAATCCTATCTCCAAAAGCTATCCAATAACTTGCTCCTGGTCCATTCGGTATTTTCAGTTCTTCAAGCGATTTGATTTCTTTAAGCGCAGAATCACAGAGAGCCAATATCACTGTGTAAAAATAGGGAGAGCGGCGTTGACCTGAAAATTTAGCTAGCAAGAAATTTCCATTTATCAAGGGAAATATGCTAATTATTCTATAAGGGAGAGGGATTTCTTTTACAAGATTGCCCTCACGATCGAAAACGAGAAAATTCTGCTGCGAGGAGTCATAAGTCGATATTTCATCTTTGTCATTTATGCTAAGACTCCTTGCAACCCTACTAATCTCTCCTGGACCTTGGCCCTTCCTTCCAAACGATGTTAAAAATTTTCCATTTTTGTCAAATTTATAGATGCAATACTCCCCCCTGAAGACTGAAACAAAGATATTTCCTACAGAATCGATATCAAAACCTCTTATGTCAGATATGCCAAGTTTTGAAATCTCTTCACTTTCAAAATCCATTAAAACTTTCCTTTCAGCTTTCAAGATATTAGATTCATTGTCAATCACATAAGGCTCGATGTGATTAATAACAACTTCCACGCCATCTTCAATTATCCTCTCAACCTTATCTTGCTTTGGTCCGCAATAGAAGAATAGGGAGAGAATTAAAACCAGATAAATTAGTTTTCTCATTTTGATATCCATTGCCCCTCTTTATTTAAAATTCTATATTAATCCGAGAAAAATGACAACCAAATCTCGGGGAGCTTTCTAGTTTTGTAAAAATTTTATATTACCATATGCTATAATTAATTTGACTCTCTTTGGCCGGCTGGAGAAAGCAACCTTCCTTTTTGATGATGAGAGGCTTCTTGTGTGGTTTATAAAATGAAACGGGAATAAAAA
>CAZSPM010000526.1:0-2042 GCA_964608785.1 uncultured Eubacteriales bacterium | reverse complement strand
GGCGAGCAGCGCCGCCGCGATCACCGCCAAGCCCCGTGGTCCCGGCCGGGCTGGGCAGCCTCGAAAAGGGCTGGCTTAAAGGGGAAGGCAACGCAAAATGAAGGATGGTTATATCTGAAGAGGCCGGTTCTGGAAAAGAGGCGAAAAGCGCTGATTCTCCTTCCAATCCCTTATCAGACTCTAAACAATAAATCTGTGAAGACAATCCTTGAGATTGAAAAAACTGCTTCAAATGGAAAGCTGCGTCTCCGATAGCATCGCCCCGGTGAAAGGCAGGAATTAGCTGATCAACTCTCATTCTGCAACTACCTTTTCGATATAGTCCAGTAAAACCTGGCTCACTCGCTCCTTTTTGTATTTCTTCAAAGCCTCAAGTTGAGAGGAAACTATCTTTTCTCTCAATTGGCTGTCCCTGTTTATCAAATCTATTAGAGCGCCTGTCTCCAAATAATCCTTCCTGGAAAGAACAACGCCTCCCTTATTCATCGTCTCCTCAACTGCACCCGCAGCATAGGCAACAACTGGTACTCGCATATAAAAAGACTCCAATAGAGGCACACCAAACCCTTCATGCTCGCTCATGCTCAAATAGATATGAGCAAGCCGGTAGAATGAAACGAGTTCTGAAAATTCAACATGCCCTGTGAAATGGACATCGGTCAATTTCAGCCGGCCAACCAAATCCTGCAAAGCATCCAGATAGCGTTCCATCCCTCTATAATCTCCCGCAAGGATGAGTTGAGAATCGGGATTAAAATATTTTTTATAGAAATAGAACGTCTTGATGACATCTTCAAACTTCTTGTTAGGAATGACGCGTCCGACAAAAAGAATTGTCGTCTTTCCGTTAGAAAAAACACGTCGGGTGACCGGATCTCCCTCTTCATCGAATTTTGAGAAATTCAAGAGAAGAGGTAAAACACCTGTATCTGAGAATTCCACATCCTCCAGTTCTTTCCGATTGAACTCTGAATCTCCGAGCCCCAAATCCACTTTATCCACAAAGAGCTTGATCTCCAGCCTTCCTTTGTAGCATTCCCTGCTCAGAATCCGCTGGTAGTCTACAAAAAACTCGTGCGGCGTGATGTTATGATAGATCATGATCTTTTTGTCAGGAATTCGGAAAAACAACTTGGATACAGGTGAACCGATAGAGAAATGAAATATCACAACATTCTGAGGCGAGCTGAATTTTTTATACTCTCTGTAATCCCTGGCGAATTGGGCCATCCGCGGATCATAGAACCTTATAAATATCTCAGAGGCATACCCTTTCTCTCTGAGGACTTTCTGGATTTCCATTATTTCGTCAGAAATTGCGTCGCCGTAGGTCAAGGAGGTGGCAAACTGATGGATTTCCACTATTTCCCCTTTTCAAGCTGGTCGAGAATGGAGAGATATTTATTCTCTATGACTTTCCAGGTGTAATTTTTATTGAAATACTCCTTGCCACTCATCCCTATCGCCTCACGAAGTCTTGGCGAAGAGAGGAGAAGACTCAGCGCTTCTTTAAATTCACTGTGGTTTTCATAGAAAAGGCCCCCGTTGCTCCTCAGGCACTGCCCCTTCAATACTTTGCATCGGGCATTGGCCAGAACAGGCTTTTTCATTGCCCAGGCCTCAAGGGTAACCATGGATAGACTTTCGTAAAAAGACGGCATCAGCAGAAGCACCGCTCCATCAAGGGCGGAAAACTTATCATACTCTGATAAAAATCCCAGGTGGGAAATATCAGGATGGGATGGGATTTTTAAAATTGTGCTTCCCACTAAAATCAATTGAATATTAGAAGCCGTCTCTCTCTTAAACCTCAGAAAATAATCAAAGAGCTCGTGACATCCCTTGTTCTCATCGATTCTTCCGATATAGATGATATAATCTCCCTCAATCCCATATTTCTGACGAAATTCTTCTGAAGAATAAATCGATGGGATCTCAGTCCCCACCCCCACAACATCGCCTGGAATGTCCTCATTCTGGGAGAGAGTATTAATCATAATCCTCTCTTCAACAGAGTTATAGATGAAAGCCCTGGGTTTTCT
>CAZSPM010000525.1:0-2042 GCA_964608785.1 uncultured Eubacteriales bacterium | reverse complement strand
TGTTGCTGTAAATCATTATAAACACATTTTCGAAAAGTAGCCATTTATATTAATCGGAATTTTTTCCCTTGTGGCAAGCCGATATCACCGCATCTGCTTCGTTACAGCGCCTTCGCGGTGGAGAACCACGTCATCACGAGCGATCGGAGAGAGCGTGGTGATCTCATCATGATTCGCCAAGTTCATGAGATTGCCACGTCGCTTTGCTCCTCGCAACGAAGTCTACGGTAATCTCGACTCGTGAATAATTCAGGTTAGTTCTACTTTTCCCTCAGCAGACTCTCGAGTTCTTCCTTGAATTCCAGAACATCCTTGAATTCTCGATATACAGAAGCGAATCGGACATAGGCCACCTTGTCCAGCTTTTTGAGCTTCCTCACCACGAACTGCCCGATCTCTGAAGCTTTCATCTCTTTCTCCGGTCGTTCCTGGAGTTTGGTCTCAATCTCTTCTACAATCTCTTCCAGTGTCGCTACAGAAACAGGCCTCTTCTCACAAGCTTTCAATAATCCCCGCAGCAGCTTTTGTGAGTCAAAAGGCTGTCGACTGCCATCTTTTTTTACAACCATAAAAGGAATCTCTTCTATTTTTTCGTATGTCGTAAATCTTTTCGCACAGGAAAGACATTCTCTTCGTCTCCGGATACGAAATCCATTTTTACTCACTCTGGAATCAATGACCTTGCTCTCTGGATGTTCACAGTAAGGACACTTCATTGTTCTGTATCACTGCCTAATTTTTTAATCTGAAATAAAGATATGCCTTCTTTCCATAATATAGCATATCCACATAAACAAGTCACCACAACCTGGACAGCATGCACAACGACTGTCATCACAAAAGCCAGGTTGACATCAATGCCATAAAGAGATGTCAAACCGAGTTTGCTGAAATAATGGAATCCCCCCACCATTCCTGGGGTAGGAATCGATGCTCCCACCATCACTAAAAACACATAGGGAAAGAGGAAAAAGAAAAAAATTGGGGAATCATAAACATAAAAGAAAACCCAATAATAGCCAATAATCCCCAGCCAAACTACAAAAGAGAATAAAGTGTACAAAAGGAAATCCTTGATAGAATGAAAAAATTTCAAGCCTTGGATAAATTCTTTGATAAATTTAAGAATTCTCTGAGAGAGCTTTTGAGGAAGCGGCTTGAGGAAAAAAGCGATGATAGATAGCGTTTTTTCCCTGAAAAAATAGAGAGCAAGGGCCACAATTAGTATAAGTGAAGCAAAAGCAACCCCTATTATCCCCCAAAGCTGAAGATTTGAATACGTTTCTTCATTCACTTGAAAAATTGGAGCATAAAGAGGCCTAGAAACGATAAAGATTCCCAACAAAGCACACATCGTAAATATATCAAAAGTCCTCTCGACAACAACTGTACCGACAACAAAGCCTTTTCTCATGTTTTCTTTCTGGGCTAAAAAAAGAGGCTTGATAAGTTCGCCCAATCTCCCTGGGAAAATAAGGGTCACTGTGAACCCGATAGCATTGGCCGCAAACCTGTTGTAGAATGAAACGCCCTTCTTCTCATGTCTGAGAAGATAGTGCCACCTGATTGCACGTGTGACAAGGTGGAGAGGAACAAGAATAACGATCAATACAAAGAATTTAAGATTAATCTTGGTCAGATAGCTAAAAACTTCTTTCCACTCAACACTCCTGAAGAAAAAATACAGGAAAATGAAGGTGAGGAAAAAGATTATGCTTATGCGGAACCATGTCTTTTTCATAATGAATCGTCAATATTATCATCATAGATATGCCAAGTCAATTTAATATATTGCTGCCAGTTACAGGGCTAGAGCTAGTAAAAATGGACACAACGCTCAACTGCTCAAGAGAACTAAAGGGACAGACTTTGTAATTGAGTATTGAGCTCCTCTGTGCACCTCCTTTGCTCAATACTGAACCTACCTTGAGTTGAAAAACTGAGGAATATCTATTATTATTGCTCTGTTGGGAAGTCGTCCAATGGTAGGACACATGACTCTGGATCATGGAATCGGGGTTCGAATCCCTGCTTCCCAGCCA
>CAZSPM010000524.1:0-2044 GCA_964608785.1 uncultured Eubacteriales bacterium | reverse complement strand
AGGTAAAGACAACCACTATAACATCGGGGTTTTAAAAAAAAATTTCTTAATCAATCTATTCCCTTTAATTTTCGTAGGGGCCTGATACATCAAAACCCCCCCCCCCTAATTTTTTACCCTCTCGAGGTATTTATCTTCTCTTGTGTCGATGCGAATGATATCTCCTTCTTTTATGAACTGAGGAACATTTATGGTTATTCCCGTCTCGAGAAGCGCGGGCTTGCTGCTGGCTGATTGAGTGGCGCCTTTGAGGAAAGGTTCGGTCTTGACCACTCTTAGATTTATGGTCAAGGGCGGCTCTATTCCGACAGGCTTTCCTTCATGCATTTCTACAGAGAAGACTGCATTGGAGATGAGATAGTTGACACCATCGCCAATTATTCCTAAAGGAAGTTTGATCTGCTCATAGTTTTCAAGGTTCATGAAGATGTATTCGTCTCCACTCTGGTAGAGAAATTCCATTTCAATCTTTTCAAGGTAAGCCTGTTCTACCCGGTCTTTGGAGCGAAACCTGTAATCTTGTAGGGTTTGATCCTTGAGATTCCGAAGTTTTGTCTGCATCAAAGCTTGCCCTTTTCCAGGGGTGACATGAGTGGCTTCGAGCACTTTATAGAGTTCTCCTTCGACCTTTATGACCATTCCTTTTCTTATCTGAGTCGCATTTATCATTCTTCTTCCTCTGCTATTTTTCTCTTTTAACTCCTTCATCGACTCGAATAATATAGACCTTTGCTCCCAATCTTTCTAACGCTTCAGCCACATTTTCCGCTCTATCGGGAGCATAGGCGAATATGCATCCTCCTCCTCCAGAGCCATTTATTTTTGCTCCCATAGCCCCAGCTTTGAGTGACTCTTCTATCATCTGTTCTATCTTTGGAGTAGATATATGAAGATAATTTCTGAGGATTTCGAACTGCCTAGTTAGGAGTTCGCCAAACTGGACATGGTCAAAGACATCTGATTCAAAAAGCCTATTTCCTTGAATAGTTAAATCGCGGGTAAGAAGAGTTCCTTTTAAAAGCCTTTTGGGTTCTGGAGGAAGGTTTCCAATTTCATCCTGGACCTCCTGGCTGAGAGGGCTTTTTAGACTGTAGCCTTCAATCTTTTGCCCGAGAATATCTACACCTTGAAGGACATGATTTTTGATGGTGCCGAGCATTCCTGTTGTGTCCTTTTTCTGAAGAGAATCGGCCAGCACAAATTCTTTGAGGGGATTCTTTAGCGTTTTGACTCTCATATTCTCGCTAAAGTCGATGGAAATGACTCCGCCGAGAGCAGATGAAAAGTGATCCATTTTGCCTCCCGGTTCTTTGAATTCTGCTACTTCACTTAAAAAACCGAGCTCTGCAATCGTTTCCGGCGATGCGGCTCTTTCGTCTTTGACCGATTCAAGCAGGAATTTTACCCAGGCGACAACAAGAGCTGAAGAACTGGCAGAGCCGGCGTTTATGGGGATTGTTCCTTGTATGAGACAGTCCCAACCGGAATCAAGGTGAATCCCTTGTCTTTGGAGAATATTGATGGCGCTTCTGAGATAATCCCTTTCTTTCTCGTAAGCCAGCTCTTTTTCGAGCGAAAACTCTTCCTCTTCTCTTATATCCGGGAGGCTAATTTTAATGAGCCTGTCTTTTCTTTCTCTGCCGCTCGCTGTAATTCTCAGGTTTATCGCTGCAGCGATTATGGATAAACCAAAGTAATCCTGATGCTCACCGAAGAGACATATTCTTCCTGGAGCAGAAACTTGGAGGCTATCTGCGTTCATGCTTTCTTTTTATATAATGTGGGTTGTCGCTGTCAAGAACATTGGGATCAGGCTTGAATAACCTTCTGTCATTCCTGTACCTGCTACCAGCCTCCGCGGGCACAAGTTTCGCAGGCACAAGCTCCACAGGAACCCAGAATCATGTTCGTCATTCCTGCGGAAGCAGGAATCCAGAAAGTGGATAGTCCTGGATTCCCGCTACCTGCTTTTGCAGGTAGCGGGAATGACATTTATTTCAACCCCGTGGGAACAACTTATGAAAGCCTGAGCCCAATGCTATTC
>CAZSPM010000523.1:0-2045 GCA_964608785.1 uncultured Eubacteriales bacterium | reverse complement strand
GTTTGAGGATTTAATTGAAAGAGCTATTGAAAAAGAGTGTTTTATTGAAGTAATTTCTCTTGTGCATAATGCTATTGAGTTTGAACTCCTAATAAAACTTGAGGAGTATTATAAAGATCTACATAAAATAGATTCAGACGAATATTTCCAATCAGAAAAGCGATTTCCCTTTTTTGAATTTGAAGAAAATATTCGGCTGTCTTTGGCTGTGGCTGAATTTCTGGGGATAGATAGGGAGGTTGCTCTACAAGGGATGGCCAAGGTTCAGCCAGATTTTGGAAGCTTAAAAATCTGGAGTGCGGATTTAGGCTCGCCTCCGTATCGATGGAAATTTGTCAGTATCTTTGCTGCCAATGATCCGGAATCTACAAGGTGCATTCTTGATAAACTCCATGGAGAGATTCATATAGATAAGGAAAGAATGGTTGGTCTTCTTAATCTCAGGCGAGACAGAGGAGATAGAACACTGCAGTGGTTCGAAGCACTGAAAGAGGGAGCCTTTCCTGAGTTTCAGAAGTTCTTTCTCATTGGAGATCATACACATGCTCTAAAGAGGAAGTTGAGATGGGGAAGCAATGTAGAGCTAATTGTTCTAAAAAAACAACCTGCTGAGATAGTTTTGGAAAAAATCTCTGAAGTTGTAAAAGGAGAAGCCACATTAGTGGGAATGGGGAATATGGGAGGTTTTGGAAAAGAGCTGGTTGATTATTGGGAGAGAGTGGGGAGGTCTTATGATTTATGAGACGCTTTTTATCGGCCTTATTCTTGCAGTCATCTATGTAGAAATCATGGAGATCTACCCAGGAGGGATTATTGTTCCCGCTTATGTGGCTCTTTATCTAGACCAGCCACTCAGAGTTCTGGTCACGATTGCAATAGCTTTATTGAGTCTTTATTCTTATAAAATTTTGTCTCGTTTCCTCATCCTCTTCGGCAAGAGAAGATTTGTGATGTTTGTTCTCCTCGGAGGGATTTGGGCACAGCTCTGGTTCTTTTTATTGCCCCATTTTTTCAACGTTCCCGCAGGGCTCCGGGCCATCGGATGGCTTATTCCAGGACTCCTGGCTAATAACCTAGAAAAGCAGAAGTATATTCCGACTCTGGCTTCTATGTTTATAGTCTCCATTATAACCTATTTTCTGGTGAGAGTGATTCTATGCTTTTTTTAAGTCATAAGAGAAATATTCCTAAGATTTCCCCTCAGAAGAATCATCGGCTAATCCTTATTCTGTTTGTCTTGAGTCTTTTATTTTTTATGATGGCACGGTATGTCCCGTTTAAAGACGCCGATCGAATCAAGAGAGAAATGACTGAAGCCGCGAGAATAATGCTTGAGGCTTCGGATGCAATCAGAAAATGCCAGAGAGAAAAAGGTCTCACTTTTGATAGGAGCAGTGATATCAACATGACAGGGCTCATTGGCTTGGAGTTTTCTCCTCTGACTACGTCCCTTGGGAGTCTGGAGGCTAAAAGAACAACGACAAATCCCAATCTTGCAGGCTTGATTGTCTTCCTGCTAGAGGAATCAGGTGTGAAGAGAGGGGATTCGATAGCTGTGGGTGCCTCAGGCTCTTTCCCTGCCCTGATAGTGGCTGTGTTGTCAGCAACCAGAGTTATGGACTTAAAACCTCTTGTGATCTGCTCTCTTGGTGCCTCCCATTGGGGAGCCAACAATCCTGATTTCCATTGGCTTCACATGCAGAGCTGTCTTTTGAATAGCGGAATATTCGATCGAGAACCGATTGCCTTTTCTTTGGGAGGATATAAAGATTCAGAGCAAGTGATTGTCCGTGATGTTTTTGCCTCTCTCTTGAAGGAATCACAGGAGAGAGGAGTTTTGTTTATTAGAGAGCCAGATTTAAGGCGAAATGTTGAGACGAGAATGCAGCTCTATGAAGAGAAAGCCGGCGGGAATGGAATAAAAGCCTTTATTAATATCGGCGGAAACTCGTCGAATATCGGGGACGATTCTGAAGTATTAAAATTGAGGCCGGGTTTAGTAAAGACTCAAAGGATACCTCCTCTACAAAAAAGAGGAGTTCTTT
>CAZSPM010000522.1:0-2057 GCA_964608785.1 uncultured Eubacteriales bacterium | reverse complement strand
ACTTTATCAAAAATCTCCGGCATGGAGCTGACTGCTAAAATTATATTCATCCGCTCGATAGGAATAAAACTTACCAGTTCCCCCCCTTTTTTCTTTTTTGTTTCAACTCCCAAAGCCTTGAAGAGGCCCTCAAGGTCTTTGGCAAGGTCCTTCGCTTCCGAATTTTCGAGCTCATAAAATCTCACGTGCATGGAATCAAATACACTCACATCCACGGTGTCGATCAGGGTCAGCAACTTTTTCATATTAGAGACAGTATCAATAATGATGAGGATATTCCTCGCAGGATAATCTACTGTCACGCCTCCGGGGCCAAGAAAATTCTTTACTATTTTTTCCATTTCCTTGGGGTCAATGTAGCGCAACGGAACAATCTGGAAGACCGGCCGGTCAGGAGAGGAAATGTCCTCTATTTCCTTTCCTATCCGGGGAATAAGCGGTTGTTTTTTTACATTTTTAACCGGCATGATTTTGTAGATACCCCCTACCTTCACCGCCGCAACACCATTGACTTCAAAAATAGTCTCTAAGATAGGGAATATATCCTCAACGGAAATCTCACCGCTGGTGTGAATATTCACCTTTCCTCTCACCTTGGGGTCAATTATATAGTTAATCCCCAGTATCTCTGCAAGGGCGGTGACCACTTCTTTGATATCGGCATCCTCAAAATCGAGGGCAATTTTCTGTTGCCCCTCTTCAGATTGCTCCGGCTCACCCGGTGTGACTTCCGCTATCTCTTCAGGCATCTCCCCCTCCAGGGCCCCTCCCTCACCTTCTTCATCATCTTCTAAAAATTCTTCTTCCTCCTTGCGTTGAGATGCTACCTCTTTTTCCTTTTTTTCCGCTGCTATTCCATTTTGAGTTTCCCTCTCATTCTCTTCCTTCTTCTCTTCCTTGAGTTCTGCCCCTTCTTGCTTTTTCCCCTCTTCCGATGCAGTTTCTGACAGGGCGCCAAATTTCTTCATCTCGTCCTCGACCAGCTTCCTGAACCGGGACTTCAAGTCTTCAACTTCTTCCTCCTTTTTATCGGCCACCCCTTTCTTATTTTTTTCAGGTTCCTTATTGTCTTTTCCTTTTTTCTCTCCCGGCAGTTTTATTCCCCCCCCTGTTTCTTCACGCACCTTGCCCGCAGGTTTTGCTGAGGGGGTGACTATTGCAGTGGTTGTGCTGCCTTTTATTGCCCGGTTTTTAATCTTCGTTTCTGCCTGAGCTTCCTTCTCCTTAGAAAAGATTTTTTCCATCCCACCACTAAAGAGAATCGCTGTTACCACCAGAAAAAATACTGCACGCTGTTTCATATCTCCTCAACCTCTCTTCCTTGTCATAGTGCAAGCCCCATTATTCAATGGTTTCAGGCGCGCTCCCACACATATTGATTATACCTGTAAAACAGAGCTCACGGAATCTCATCCTTTCAGGCCTTCGCTTTCTTCCCGGCTCCCTCTTTCAGGAAAAAACCGGTAACCACCATGGTCACAATCACTTCTTTTGGCTCCTTCTGGTTTTTAACGCTAATTTTCAGTTTAGGAATGACGAGATACTTCGCGTTCTTCTCCAGGCCGGCTAAAAATTTTCTCGTTCTGTTTAAGTCTGTAATCAATCGTATCTCCAAAGGGATAACCAGAAATTCACCCTTTTCTTCCGCATCCTTCACTTTCACGCTTTTTAGCTCCAGCTGGTGTGTCTTAGAAAGTTTCTCCAGTATTTTCTGCATCTCTGCCGCAGCCAGAGAGGGGGTGCTCCCTTTGAGCAGTTTCCTGTTCAATTGATTCTGTTTTCTCTTTACTTGAGCAAGCCTTTTTTCAATCTCATCTTTCTGCTTAATTACCTTTTTAAATTTCTGAAGCATCAACTCTTTTCGTTCTGTCCCCTCCCTGATATCACTTTCACTCTCGATGAAGGGAATAATGACATAATTGATGACCAGAATGAGCGCCACGGCTAAAGAACCCATAGTTACTATTTTTTTATCCCTTTTGGAAATCTTCAAGAAATTCTCCCCATTACATATAACTAGTGCTTACACGAAAAGTCCTGCTCATATCTAGATAACA
>CAZSPM010000521.1:0-2058 GCA_964608785.1 uncultured Eubacteriales bacterium | reverse complement strand
TTGAAAAGGCACTTTCAATAAACACTCTCCTGGAAAAAGATCTCAGTGAGGCCAAGGAGGTAATAGTCGGGTTAAAGGAGTCGAAATCAAAGCTTGAGGATACCATTGAAAGAATGGAAAGCGAGGCCCCGGCCAAAAGGGAGCTGCAGATGGAAGTCGACCAGTTGATAGAGGAAAGAAACAGCGCAGAGATAAGCATCCGCGAAATGAAGTCGCAGGTTAAAATAATGCAGGAATTGGTCACCCAGCACCAGCAAAGAAGTGGTAATTTAGAAGAAGAAAAGAGGGATGTTATTGCAGAGGTAGATTACCTTGAATCACGGTTGGAAGATGCTGCCAAAAAGATTAATTGCCTCAACAAAGAGATAAATATCTTAAGCGGGGAGAAGCTTATCCATGAGGAGAAGATAAAAAGCCTTGCGAGTAACCTGCAGGAAACCCTGGATGAGAAGCACCGGTTAATAAAAGATCTTACAACGTCAAAAGAGGCGGTGGATGAGTTTCGTTCTTCCCTTGCCGATAAAAAACTACGTGCGAAAAAGTCCTTTTATCAGAGCGAAGAAAAGAAAACAAAATAAACTAGTAAGAGATGCAGGATACAGGATCTTCACATTTCGGATTTTGGATTGAAAAAAAAGTGAAAAACAAGGGTGTAAGAGACTCCTTTAATGAAAAGAATTTCTATCGGAGTTAAATAATGCATCATGAATCTTGCATCCTGCAACGTGCATCATTTTTTTACAATAGCAAAACCGGGCGGAGGGAATTAGTATGAAAGATGACAACCAGCTGGAAAGCACCCTGAAAGATGCCCCTCTGGACGATGAAGAATATAAACAGTTTGAAGAAGAGCTCAGGGAATTTCACGAACTGGAAAATATGAGGATTTTTTTAGAGGCAGAAAATGACAGGCTTACACGTCAGATAGAAAGCCTGCCCAGTGAACTCGAAGGCATAGATGTTGCCATGTCCTCATCAGAGGATTACCTGGCATCATACGAGCAGAGAAAAAAGGAATATTCCCATAACATAGAAGAAACAGCAGCAAAAGAGGATTTGTTAGCTGATGAGCTCAGCTCATTGCATTACCAGATCAAGGCTATCAGAGAGGATATAGAAACAACCTCAAAACTGGAAGAAAGCTTTAATGCTGAGCTGAACGACATAAATGGTCAAAAAGCAGTTGTGCTTAAGCGTTTTAATGCTATTTCAGCCGGGCTCCAAAAAATTTCCAGAGAGAAAGAGTTTAAGCTGCCGCATTTAAAGTGGTATGACGGGACACTCAAGCAGGTGTACAATGTGTTTATGGAGGCTCAAAACAGGATGGAAGTTTCGCTGATAATAAAAAAGAAATAAGCAATTACCCATTTTCTGTTATTTTACAGTAGAGGAGGAATAATCATGGATGAGTATAATGATAAGGATCTGTCTGAACAATCGGGAGAAATCGGAGACCTAAACCCTGTTTCTGCAGACACCCCGTCGATGGGAGCGGATGTGGTCACCAATCCAGAACAGACGCAAAGAGCAGCGGAGGCTTCTCAAAAGCCCGTGATTTCCGAAGAAAAAGAGATCGGGAGTGGTGCAGAGACAACAAGCGGACCGGTGGGGCTGGACATAGGGAGCAGCCACATTATCGCTGCCCAGAGCAGGAGAGACCACATTCATTCGGTCAAGCAGTTAAATGCATTCTTTACGGTTCCCAAGTCAAAATTTGCCGAAAGAATACTCTCCAAAAACGAGGTCCTGTATTTTGAGTCAGAAGGACTTTTTTACATTTACGGCTTTGCCGCAGATAATTTTGCAAATATGTTCAATACCAATTCCAGGCGGCCAGTGCGGAAGGGGATTCTGAGCGCAAATGAAGAAGAGGGGATTCGTGTCATCCAGGCCGTGACCAGCAACCTGATACAAAAACCGAAAAAATTCGGAGAAACATTATGCTTTGCCATCCCGGGCGAACCCCTTAACGGAACAGGCTCCGTGATATATCATGCGTCGACGCTCAAGACGTTTCTTGGCAAAATGGGATATACCCCCGTCTCCATCAATGAAGGG
>CAZSPM010000520.1:0-2067 GCA_964608785.1 uncultured Eubacteriales bacterium | reverse complement strand
ATCAATGGCTTGTGTACCACGAAAACTCCACTTGGCAACATAATAATCCAGTGGGGAAACTTTGTCCTTTTTCCTCAGTTCTCTTAGGTTGGAACTGACTTTTGGAAATGGATGCCCAAATATTAAATTTTCGGCCTCTGCATCTTGCCAACCAATTCCTGCTAGTTTTATAGCTACCTTTCTCTTCTTATATTTCCCGACTGCTTTTTCGAAAGAACCGAATCGTGTCTTCCAAAAAATGTAATCTTTTATTTCGTCATGACCAAAACCACTTTGATTGTTATCATTATAACCCCGCACTGTCACTTTTGTTCCATTTCCTAATTTTGCAATTTTTCTTTCACTATATTTCACTGGAGGAATCTTGCCTAGGTTTAAATTTTTCTTTGGTCCATTGAGTTTAGCAACAATTTTTTTCCCGTCTGCAAAATCCGGCCCAAAGCGGCCACTGATTCCGATTTATTCCGGCCACTAAATCCGGAGCATTGCGGCCACCGATTCCGGTTTATTCCGGCCACATTTTCCTGGATTCCGGAATCTGGGATCACAGAAGCGACGCTGGATAACTTAAGAGGAATAAGCCATCATGTCTCTTCCGAAAAAGAGAGGAGGACAAGATGGCAAAAAAGAGGATATCCATGCGAAAAATCAGAGAAGTTCTCAGGTTAAAGGATTCAGGACTTTCCATTCGGGCCATTGCCAGAGCATGTTCGATTGGAAAGGAGACGGTTCGGGAGTATTTATGTCGAGCTTCAGAGGCGGGTCTGAGCTGGCCTCTTCCTGATGGGCTTTCCGACGAGACATTGGAACAGCAGCTTTTCCCTTCGGTAATAAAGATTTATGGCAAGAGGAGCTGTCCCAACTGGGCAATGATCCATCAGGAACTGAGGAGAAAAGGAGTGACCCGCAAGCTGCTCTGGACAGAGTATAT
Organism: uncultured Eubacteriales bacterium; assembly: GCA_964608785.1. Taxonomy (GTDB): domain Bacteria; phylum Acidobacteriota; class Aminicenantia; order Aminicenantales; family Aminicenantaceae. The sequence goes on along the minus strand of CAZSPM010000520.1, from coordinate 1,136 downwards.
GGAGGAAGACAGTAATTATTATAGCTATTCTCAGTTTTGCGAGCTCTACAGCCGATGGGCAAAGAAGTTAATCCCCTCAATGCGGATTGATCACAAGGCGGGAGAGAGGTTGTTTGTTGACTATGCCGGGCTGACAATGCTCTACACGGACCCATCAAGAGGAGAGGAGAAGAAGGCATATATTTTTGTGGCGACATGGGGAGCCAGTAATTACACCTATGCGGAAGCCCATCCTTCACAGGCTCTTACCTCTTGGATTGGCGGTCATATCAGAGCGTTTGAGTATTTTGGCGGAGTTCCAGAGCTTTTGGTGCCGGATAACACCAGGACCGGTGTGACATCTGCTTGTTATTATGAGCCGGATCTCAATCCCAGTTATCAGGAACTTGCCCGGCATTACGGAACGGCGGTTCTTCCGACTAGAATCAACCGGCCTAAAGATAAAGCCAAGGTGGAGAAAGGGGTCCAGGTGGTTGAATACTGGCTCATCGCTCCTCTGAGGAAGAGACAGTTTTTCAGTATCGATGAGATCAACGAAGCCTTGAGGGAAAGACTCGAGGATCTCAATACCCGCCCGATGCAGCATCTGGAGAAAAGCCGCAGGGAGATGTTTGAGCAGTTGGATAAACCCGTGCTTCGAGCTCTGCCGAAGAGAGCCTTTGAAGTGGCGGAATGGAAGAGGGCCAAAGTCAACATTGATTATCATGTGGAATTTAAAAGACATTACTACTCTGTGCCCTACACGTTGATCAAAAAGCATGTCGACATCAGAGCCACAGATCAGGTCGTTGAAGTCTTTTACAACACACATCGAGTCTCCTCCCATAAGAGGGATGACACCCCGGGACGACACTCCACTCATTCTGAGCATATGCCGGAATCTCATCGTCAATATGCGGACTGGAACCCTGAGCGGTTTATCAAATGGGCAAAGAAAATCGGAGACTTAACAGAACAGCTTGTCAATGGCATCTTCTCTTCCCGGCCTCATCCTGAACATGGATACCGTTCATGTCTGGGGCTTATGCGTCTGGAGTCACGGTATGGCAAAGAGCGGGTGGGAGCAGCCTCGAAGCGGTCACTTTTTTTCGGTCTTTACTCCTACAGAGATGTGGAGACATCTCTCGAGGAATAGT
>CAZSPM010000519.1:0-2070 GCA_964608785.1 uncultured Eubacteriales bacterium | reverse complement strand
CCTGCCTCCGCAGGCACAAGCTCCACAGGAATCCAGAAAGTGGATAGTCCTGGATTCCTGCTTACGCAGGAATGACGTTTTTTTCAACCCCGCTGAAACCTAAAAAATACTCGCGTATTAATAGTCTGGCCCCATTGTTCACGGGAATCCAGACTTATGTTTTATGGTTTTTGGAAGACGTAGTTTAATTGTCCATTTGGCAGCTTGTTGACGACAGTCTTCATTTCCATCCCCAAGAGAATCTCATCCTCGGGGAGCTCGCTGACAATTCTGCCGAATATTTTATAATCGCCGTAGTCCAGAACAGCGATGGAGTAAGGCAGGTCGTCCCCAAATCCTGAAGGAGCATACTCTAGCTTGCTGTATGATAGGAGCTTTCCTGTTCCTTCGGCCTCAAACCATTCCATATCGCTGGAGAGACATTTGTAACAATCAGCCCTGGGTGGAAAGAAAACAAGGCCACAGACCTTGCACTTTGTACCCATGACTTTTCCTTCTTCCAAGAAATCGATAAAGTCATTGACCTTCGTGATGGAGGTAAAGCTCACTGTCCCAAATTTTTTAAATCGATCATCTATCTCTTTTTTCTTTTCCATGTTTTACCTCCCGAGAATAGTGATGTTTCCGTAAAGACCCACGCCACCGATATTATGGATGAGTCCTATCTCTGCGTCTTTGACCTGCATTTCTCCGGCTTCACCTCTAAGTTGAAGGACTATGGTCCTTATCAGCGACCCGCCAGTTGCACCTATCGGATGACCTTTGGAGAGCAGTCCTCCATCCACATTAACTGGCATGTTTCCTTCCTTGTAAGTCTCCTTGCTCTTGACCAGTTCCTTTCCCTCTCCGGGCTTTGCAAAACCCAAATCTTCGTATGCCAGGATCTCAGAAATTGTGAAGCAATCGTGGACCTCAGCCACATCAATATCTTTCGATGTCACACCAGCCATTTTGTAGGCCTGTTCTGCAGCCTGCTGAGCCACGGCTAATCCCGTGAAATCATCCCTGCCCGCCATATTGACACTGGCCGAAGCAGCACCTAATCCAAGAATCCACACCGGCTCCTTGTTGAATGCTTTGGCTTTTTCTTCGCTCGCTACAATAACACAAGAGCTCCCATCTGCGTTGGCACAGCAATCTCCGACGCGAATAGGACTGGAAACAGGTCCGGATAAGGGACTCTCTGGATCGGTAAACATCTCAAATGTCACAGGTTTGCGAAACACAGCTTTTTCATTGAGCTGACCATAAGTGGCAGCCTTGACTCGGACAAGGGCAAGGTCATCAAGACTGGTCCCGTATTTCTCCATGTGAGCTCTGGCGAACATGGCGTAGTAACCAGGCATCATGGTGCCAAATGGACTCTCCCACTGGATATCAGCACCACGGCCCATCCGCTCCTGAGATTCTGCCGAAGAAATCTCTGACATCTTTTGGAAACCGATAACGGCTACCACTTCATGCAACCCTGACTTTACCAACGAATATGCCATCCTCACTCCCATGCTGCTTGAGGAACACAGATTTTCTAAATAACACGTGGGTTGAGGAATAAGTCCCAGATATTCAGCGAACACGCCTGATGGAGAACGTTGTTTGTCATACTCGGGGGCTGAACAAACAATAGAGCCATCGATGTCCTCGACAGAAATTTGGGCATCCTGTATGCCTTCTTTGAATCCTTCATAGGCCAGCTCTCTGATTGAGCCTGGATATCTCCGGACAAATTTGCTCTGCCCGACTCCAATAATTCCTATTCTTCCCATAAAAACCTCCTCTGGAATTTGCGGGGGCTACACGATTTTAAAAGAAAATAATCCGGCTCCGCACTGTTGTCTTAAGGCTTCATGTAAATATTGACAAGGAAACGACTGACTATAAAAAGCCTGCTGGAATAGGAACAACTCTCTTCTCTCTAATTTCAAGCTAAGAACATATAGCACAGGGAAAATTTGATGTCAAATCCAATGGGGTCAGGCTTTCATAAGTTTTATAACTTATAAAGGAAAAATAATTTACCTGACTTTACCCTAAAAAATGTACACTACACATCAGACATACAGAAACCAT
>CAZSPM010000518.1:0-2071 GCA_964608785.1 uncultured Eubacteriales bacterium | reverse complement strand
AATGGGGTCTACAGCCCACTAAAGAAGCCTGGGAATAAAAAGAGGATAAGCTAATGGTCATAAGTTTTAATGAAATTGAAGATGCCTTTTTCTATGTAAGTATGGAACAGATGTATATGCATTCCGCCATTTTGAACAGAGAGACTGGAGTCATATTTTATACCTCGGAAATGGGCGATTCAGATGAACTGCCGGATGATGTAGATGACCCGGATAAGTATATCAGCATTCCTCACAAGAATGAACTGGACCTTGGTAAATCACTTGTACTTGATTTTACTTCTGAGCACCTGCCCGCTGAACTCGAAACGGTACACAGCATCTTCCGGCGTAAAGGCGCTTACTCGAGATTCAAAGAGCTTCTTGAAGCAAAGGGACTACTTGATACGTGGTATAAATACGAAGAGTCACGACAAAAGGAAGCCCTCAGGGAGTGGTGCCATGAGAACAATATAAATATTAAGGACTGATCAGAGTCTGCTTATAAACACACACAAAACCGAATGAAAGAAAACTGGATAATCAAAGAAGCCCGGAAACATAAGGAAAGCGAAGACACCGTTATCCTGGAAAAGCCAAAGATAAGAAAATATCTTGATGATCTCCTTTTAAAACGTTTCTGGCCTGTGATCAAAGAGAATCTTGATGACAGCATGTACAACTACTCGCCGCAGGATAATCCTAAGACTGAATTCAGGCTTAGTCATGTTTTATCGAGGTCATTAACATTTATGCTTTTTGATGGTGACAGGGCTTTTTTCAGGGGGAAATTATCCTGCTCAGCTGATCACTGGATGCTCGGTAGTGAATTCTTTTTATCACTGCGGCTGGATACCGATCCCCGTGTAGTCTTTGAAATACTCGGCAATTCCCGTTTCAGCGGAAATCCTCCGACGCTCTCTATATATAAAGACTATGGCTCATATGAAATAACCCTCCAGTCAGGAAACGGAGCAAGCTGGGGCATGTATGGTGAAAAACATATTGACGATAAGATCAAAGAAGCTATCGATACTAATATAGATATGTACGAATTCGTCATAGATGAATATCTGACAGCCGATAATCTTGGAGAATTCCTGACAATGGCGTACAAAGGCTATGAGGCATTTTAAAATAATCACTGATTTTATGACGTAAAAGGATAAAGAGCAGATGGGTAAACCGGTAAATAAGGATTTTCAGGATATCACGTGGGCCGATTTAGAATCATGGGCTGGTTCGAAAATCGTGTCACGGGGAAGGTCATATCAAAGCAGCAAATACGTCAGTGATCTTGCAATCACCGGACCGGGTGAACTTCTGGCATGGGTTGAAGGTTCTGCTACATATGCAACCATGGTCTCTCTCGATAATGGAGAGATATCATCTGTCTGCACCTGTCCGTACCATTCAGCATGTAAACATGCTGTTGCGGTGATCCTTGAATATCTCGATTGTCTTGAAAACGGTCGGAAGGTGCCAGAAGCGGGAAATAAAGATAAACGTCTGAGTTTAATATCGCAGGACACTGAAGATGAGGATGACGAATATGATATTTTTGATGATGAAACAGAAGATGAGGATATTTCATATGAAAAACGTGGGGAGGCCTCCGTCAAAAGCGGGCTTGATGATTTTCTGAAGAAACAGTCGAAAAGTGAATTGCTCAAGCTGATCAGGGGCATTCTGGAGCGGTATGACGAGGTAAGGGAGGAGCTGATATACAATGTCCGCCTCAAAACAGCCTCTTCTCCTTCCCTTGCCAAGACAGTTGAACGTGAAATAGAAGAGGCTGCCAGTGAGCCGGCCTGGTGGAGCTACAGGCAGGGCAGAGGATATCAACCTGACTACTCACGTGTCCGTGCCGGACTGCAGAGACTGCTCGACGAAAAATATTATGATGAGGTGATCCGGCTGGGAGAGAAGCTTTTGTTTCTTGGCACGGCGCAGGTTGAGCAATCGCATGATGAAGGGGACACAGTCGAAGAGGTGGCTGACTGCATGACAATCGTTTTCAAAGCCCTGTGGTATTCTTCATTGCCTAATGAAGAAAAAATGGAACAGGCCATCGATTTCGGTCTGGGCGATG
>CAZSPM010000517.1:0-2073 GCA_964608785.1 uncultured Eubacteriales bacterium | reverse complement strand
AGAATGCATAGCTCAATCCTATGCCAGTCACAAAAGGTTGTTTATATTCGTTACGGGCCGTTGCTTCAATTTTAATATCTGCAGCCGGAGCGAGATATTTGAGAGAGCTCTCGCTCTCTGATTTTTTAACATAGGGTGTGCGAAATATTAATGCCACTTCAAGTTTATCTTTATAATCCCACACCAGGCCTCCGTTGAAGTAGAGGCCTTGGAAGTCATCTGATTTGTCGTCAGTGATCAGAACATTTCTGTTTAGCCAATTTTCATCCATACCTTCTTCGAGATTCCCGTAAACATAATTTATCCCCACTCCAAAAGTGATGCCGCGGAAGACTCTTCGGGCCACCGAGAAATTTATGTTTCTCAAAATTCCTTCTTGGTCGAAATCTATAGAATAGACCAGTTCATTTTTTGAGTAGTACTCTCCTCTGGCTTCTGGACGGTCGTAGCTTTCGACCAGAGACATACTCATGGCAAAGGTCCAGCCCTTAACTCTTACAGAAAGCCCTCCAAAATCAATGGCATAGAAACCGAAAGAGGTGGTTTCGTCAGAGGAGAGGATGCCCGTGTTTACGAATGAATACCTGAAGAATGAGGCATAGCTGTAAGAGGAGTTGATTGTAAAAGTTATATCGGGAAGGCGATCGAGGAGAGCTGGATTGGAGAGTGCCACTGAGCAATCAGAGGCAAGGGTGAATTGAACTTCCCCCATGCCGAGCGACGGAGCGGTGGTGAAGCCCAGAGTATTCCATGTTTTAAAAGGAGCTTCATTTTCATATTGTCCCAAAACCAGCTGAGACCATAAGGAGTGCGGAAAAAACGTGAGAAGCCAGATGGTGAAAAGAGCTACGAAAAAGAGCTTAAACAGCTTCATTATCCTAATTTTGAAGATTTTACTCCTCTTCTTTTATGTTTGCAAATTGAAAATAGGTATGTTATAGAGTAATTTTTATAAAAAGAAGCCATGGAAAAAAAGAGGAAAATTAAGATTACAGGAAGTGGATTCTACGCTCCTGATAAGATTCTTACCAATTTTGACTTAGAAAAAATGGTCGACACCTCTGATGAATGGATCACGACCCGCACAGGAATCAAAGAGAGAAGGGTTGCTTCTGATGACCAGGCCACTTCTGATTTGGCGATTGAAGCCAGCCACAGGACTCTGAAGGATGCAGGTCTTAAAGTTAAAGATATTGACATAATCATAATGGCCACCTCCACTCCTGATACCATCTTCCCATCCACCGCCTGCTGGATTCAAAAAGGTCTTGGCGCGGATCATATTCCTGCTTTTGATATTTCTGCTGGGTGCACGGGATTTATCTACGGAATGATTCTAGCAGAAAGCTTGATTCTGACCGGAGCAGCGAAGCGCATTCTTCTCGTTGGAGGGGAACTGCTGACTAGAGTAACCAATTATAAGGACCGTAGCACGTGTGTGCTTTTTGGCGATGCTGCCGGAGCAATGGTTCTAGAAGAAAGCGATGATGAGTCTGGGATGCTTTCTTCCTATTGGAAAGCTGATGGGGAATTGGGAGACCTTCTTTGCCAGCCGGCAGGGGGCACACGTATTCCTCCCTCAATCGAGGTCATTGAAAAGGACCTTCAGTACCTTGTGATGAAAGGAAATGAAGTGTTCAAACATGCTGTCAAACGTATGGGAGAGGCCGCTTTGGAGGCTTTGAAATCGGCCGGGTTAAAGAAAGCGGATATCGATCATTTTCTCCCTCATCAGGCGAACATAAGGATTATCGATGCTACAGGCAGGCGTATTAACGTTCCTCCGGAGAAAGTTTATTCAAACATTGATAGATACGGCAATGTCTCAGTGGCTTCTATTCCCATAAGCCTCCATGAACTCAAACAGGACGGCAAGCTTAAGAAAGGGGATATCATCGTGATGGATGCCTTTGGGGCAGGATTCACATGGGCGGCTGTCGTCTACCGCTGGTAACATCTAGCAATGGGGTCAGACTTGAATAACCTGAGTTTTTATTTTGGTTCCAGCGGGTTGAAAGAAATGTCATTCCCGCAGAAGCGGGAATCCAGGCTTGTTCCCGCTGAAGCGGGAAA
>CAZSPM010000516.1:0-2074 GCA_964608785.1 uncultured Eubacteriales bacterium | reverse complement strand
TATGAGCGATGCAGAAGTCTGTTCGGCAAGTGTATCGGCTATGAGAACATCTGTTGTGCTGTATGATTTTCTCTGCTGACTTCGATCTACGTAGAGTGCACCGATAACTTTGTCTTTGGCTTTTATGTTAAAGATAACCTGGGGAGATTTTAGATAATCGGAAAAATAAGATTTTTTGAGGAGACTTTTCTTCTCCATTTGAAAATTATTTTAACATAAAACTTTCATAATAAAAAGCATAAGCCTAAATAATTCAAAAAAATTGCCAATAATTTTTTACCCATAACCTAAGGAACCTTTCTTTTGAATGAACTGGTCTCCTTGAACTGGGGGAGCTGCTCTGCCTCAGAAAGAAGTCGAATGATTTCTTGGGCCCAACGAGTAATTTGGACAGTCCCTCTCAAATCCCAGTCGATGCCAACCTCATCACTGACTTTATGATACTTAAATCTTCGGTATTCCTCATTTTTTTTGAGAATGTGATCTTTATCCTCACTTCTTGAGGTGATGCCTTCATGTAACCAGACTGCTGGAATTCCTTCTCGAGCAAAACTCAATTGATCCGAGCGGAAGAAATAGCCCAATTCACCCAGTCTTTCTGGAATATAATCAAGGCCCAGACTTTCTGCGGCCTTCCGACAAAAATCATCCAGATCTGAGTGTTTTGCACCGATGGCATAGAGATCTTCTGTCTCTCCCCAGACATTCGTCATTTCAAAATTAAGGTTTGCCAGCACGGAAGATTTGGGGAAAGGAAGGTGGCGGGCAAAATAGTCCGAACCCAAAAGGCCCTTCTCTTCGGCGGTAACAGCCAGAAAAACTAGATTGGCCTTAAGCTTTTCAGGCTGCTGGGAATAATGGCGAGCCAGAGCTAACATAGCAGCTGTTGCTGAACAATTATCCACTGCTCCATTGTAGATTTTGTCACCTTCTCCTTTCTCATCTTTCCCTAAATGGTCATAATGGGCGGAGAGGATAATATATTGATCCTTTGAATTCTTATGCTTTCCCTTTAGCAGCCCAACGACATTTTCTGTCTCGACAGAGCTGAAAGAGGGCCTCTGGCGAACTCTGATATTCAAACCGAGATGAATGGGCTTAAAATCTCTCTTTTCGGCTTGAGCTAAAAGGTTTTGCCGATCAAATCCCCGAGCACTCAGAGCCTTCCCTATTGCATCTTCTTGGATCCACCCCTGGAAAAAAAGACCGGTTTCTCTATCTGGGAGGAAAAAACTTGTCCCTGAGCAAGAGTTTCTCACTACTTCCCATCCATAAGAGGCTCCTCGGGTGTTATGGACGATAATTATACCCGTGGCTCCTAATTCAGAAGCTTTCTCGAATTTATAGGTCCAGCGTCCATAATAGGTCATATCTTCACCATCGAAAATTCCGTCCGGCGAGTTTCCGGGCTCGTTTACTTCGACCAACAGGACTTTCCCCTTAAGGTCAGTTCCTTTTATATCATCCCAGTTCCTTTCAGGCGCATGGATCAGGTAGCCGCAGTAGACAAGCTCGCCCTCTACTCCCTCAGGACAATCTTCCCGCTGAGAATTCACAACAAAGTCCTTATGAATCTCATACTGTATCTTGATTTCCTTGGAAAAAATTTCCAGGCTGGCATGCTTATCAGGCTGACTCCCTTTGAGAAAAAAAGCCTGGCGAAAGCTTTCTCCAAAAACAGGCTCCAGCCCTATGCTTCGAAAGAAATTCTCCTGATAAAGAGCAGCAATAGCCAAACCTCGGCTGCCGACCGCCCGGCCCTTGAGAAGATCATCTGATAAAAAACGGATATGGGCCTCGATCTCCTGTGTTGTGATGGGCTGAAATCCGGGCCTGGAAGGCTTGCAACTCCAGAAAGACACTAGGAAGAGAGAGAGGAAAATCAGCGTTTTAAAATTTTTCATTTCTCTATCCTTTATTATCATTGTTGGAGTATTCATGCGATTTTCTCATCAAATTTTGATGGAGAAATTCTCTTAAGTCAATACTAAAAAAGGGGCTCGTTTCCTTTTTTCTAAAGGACAGGCCCCTTTTTCAGTAATCCAGAGCCAGGGTGTCATGTTCAGCATGTCTT
>CAZSPM010000515.1:0-2078 GCA_964608785.1 uncultured Eubacteriales bacterium | reverse complement strand
TGTGGTCAGGAAATCGGAAAGCACATAGGAACTTCATGGATAGAGAGCGAATGGGTTGTAGGGGGGCTTTCCCCAAATTCTCACGTCAAACTCTGGTTCTTGAAGTATCTGGATGGGATTCGAATCGCTCCTCTGAAGCCCTATCTCCTTTATAACACTTGGTATGATGTGAGAGCACCAGAGATAGTGAAAAGCCCGGCGCATGTCATGAACGAAGAAAACGTGTTGCGTATTATCGACTCTTTCCGGAAAGAGATGGTCGAAAAGCGAGGTTTAAAGTTGGATGCCTTTGTGTTGGACGATGGTTGGGATGTCTATAAAAGTGACTGGGTATTGAGTCAAGAACAATTTCAAAGAGGGCTCTCTCCTGTGGCATCGGCACTAAAGGGAATCGGATCAAACCTCGGAATATGGTTTGGTCCCATAGGCGGCTATTCAAACCGCAACTGGCGGATAGGGTGGATGCGCGATCATGGATATGAGGTTATCGGAAGCAAGGTTTATCGTGATGGGAAATTGGTGGATAGAGGTCAACTATGCTTAGCTGGAAAAAAATACAGGGCACTCTTTAAAAAACGTGTTACTGACCTTGTCCGAGATCATGGTATGGGATATTACAAATGGGATGGTATCCAGTTCTCGTGCAGCGAACCAGGCCATGATCATCCTGTGGGAATCTATTCACGCCGGGCTGTAATGGAATCGGTGATTGATCTTTGTCAATCGGTAAGGGCCGATAATCCAGACATATTCCTGAATATCACGTCCGGAACGTGGCTGAGTCCCTGGTGGTTAAAGTACACCAACACAATCTGGATGCAGGGACGTGACTATGGCTATTCTAACGTTCCTTCGATCAGCCGCCGGGATGGAGCTATAACCTACCGGGATTATGTTCTCTTCGAAGATTTTGGGAAAAACAAATTCTGGTTTCCTATCTCCAACTTAATGACCCATGGAATCATCAAGGGACATCTACAAAAATTGGGGGGAGAGGCAGAACCTTTGGACAAATTCACAGATAACGCGCTGCTCTATTTTGCGCGCGGTGTTTCTATGTGGGAACTGTACATTTCTCCAGATCTGCTTTCAGATGGCGAGTGGGATGCACTGGCCAAATCCATTCGATGGGCAAAGGATAGATTTGAAATTTTGCGTCAGACTGAGATGATCGGTGGAGACCCTGGGAAGAGTCAGGCTTACGGATATATTCATTTTGCTGGAAAACATGGAATACTGGCTGCCCGTAATCCTTCCATCAATCCCCAGGCTTTGAAGGTAAAGCTCTCGCCTTGTTTAGGCCTCGATCCCAAAGCATCATCCCTCGTAATGGAAAAGATTTATCCCTTTCATTGGGTCGATTCAAAACTGTTTGCTGCGGGCTCAGAGCTGGAGATACCCCTTCAAGGATATGAAACCGCTTTATATGAAATTTATCCTCTTGCTAACACAACTAAGCCCTTATTGGCCGGTGTGACTTATGAGGTAATCAAGGAAGCTGAGGATGATTATATTTTGAGATTTTATGATTCAGAGAAAGATACTCGCATTCTGAATCCGGAGAGAATTTCTTCACTGATATTGGGCGGAAGAAAGATAAAACCTCAAGAACTATCGATTCCTGTGACGCAGATTGAAAAACCTGTAAGCAAAGGTTTAGTCCGGCTCTCTCCTCAAGATAAGCAATCGGAAATCCTCATCGAGTTTGAACTTCATAAACCTGCCAAGGGAGCTTCTGTGGCTGTCTTGCTTGAACTGACAGAAATGAATGAAGAAGAGAACGAACCAGAGGTTACTGCTTTTCTGGACAGCAAAAAAATAGAAGTTAAAGTTGAACAGCAGAAGGGCCGATGGGGATGGTACAAGTTCGATGTTTCCCCTGGGAAACACGCATCTCGAATTGTCATTAAGTCTCCACAAAATATGCAGAAATGGAGCGGCAAAGTGTCAGCATGGCTTGTCTGCTCGTTGAGGCCGGAAGGAACGGATGTTTCTTTTGACCTGGTTCAAAAACTCGGTTCGAGTCATCCGAGGCCCTCCCCGTCCTCGGCTCCAGGGGGAATCCGCAGGGGTATCAA
>CAZSPM010000514.1:0-2083 GCA_964608785.1 uncultured Eubacteriales bacterium | reverse complement strand
AACCTTGACCGGAGATGGTCTTTAAAAGTATCAGCAGCCTATAATTTCCCATTGGATATTCTAGCTAGTTTTAATCTTACCTACCAGCAGGGAAGAGTTCGAATATCATCCACCAGGATTTATGACCTCGATCAAAGGCCATATTCCTACGTTTCTGTCATTTCTGAACCTAAGGGTACCACAAGGTTCAATGACATGCTTTTGGTAGATTTTAGACTACAAAAAAGCTTCAGAATTTATAAGAGACTCAAAGTCCATGCTTTTGCTGATGTCTTTAACCTGTTTAACGATGATACCTTCTTAAGGTACAGATCTAACAGTATGTGGTCAAGTGCTTACGATGTCCCTAGCGTAATACCTAATCCAAGACGAGCTCAAATTGGAGTTAAGATAGAATTCTAAGCTGATAGAACTCAAGGGGCTCTCCCCTATTCAATATGAGGAGAGCCCTCTTTTTTTCTCTGCTGCATTCTTTCATTTCTCGAGTTTGCACCAAAGTGACGGGATGTCTTGATTGGAAAAATTCTGGGGACACGATGCTTATCTTGGATTTTTCATAATAATTGCAGAATGAATCGGCATTTTTTATGAATAATTCAGGTTAATTATTAGAAAGCCTTTTCCGCAATTCCCTGGCTCTATTAACATGCATTCGTGACTCTGCATGCCTCCCCAGCCTGTTATAGATATCAGCTAAGACTAAATGAGCGAGAATAGTCGTTTGTAAATCAGGTTTGAGATTGAGTCCTTTTAAGGCATGCTTTGCTGCCTCTTCCAGGTTTCTTCCACTGTCCATGTAAACTTTGGCTAAAAAAACATACGCGCTCGGAAAATCTTCATTTTTTTCTATGCAACTATCAAACTCCTCAATCGCTTTATCCAAATCTTTTATTTTGGTGTAAAAAAGGCCCAAATTGAAATCAGGTTTGTAATTGAAGGGACTGGTCTCCTGTTCTTTTTTATATTCCTGAACAGCAAGGTCAAACTCACCTCTTGCCTCATGGAGTAAAGCCAGGTTAAAATGCGCATTCAAAAGGGGGATGCTCCTTTTGATACTAAGGGCTGTTTGAATCTCCTCTTCTGCGGCATTGTACATCTCTTTCTTAAGATAGATAGCACCCAATTTGTTGTGAAAAACAGGATTTTCAGGGTCTATCACAGAGGCGGATTTTAGATGCCTTTCCGCTTCATCCAGTTCCCCCTCCTCTTCATAGATATCTCCCAAATGCAAAAAAGGCTTGGTGTCCCTGGGATCGATTTCGATCAACCTATTAAACCCTACTATGGCTTCATTAATTTTATCGGACCTTTTATAGACCAACGCCAATCCGAAAATGGCCTCATAATAATCCGGGTCGACTTCAAGGGCTGTCTTGTATTCTGAAATCGCCTGATCGTATTTTTTCTGTTTTGAATAGATGTTTCCCAGTATATACCTGGCCTCAAGCACAGAGGCATCCTTTTCTAAAACACTCTTGATTTTTTCCTCAGCTCGCTCAAGCTTTTCCTCTGTTACTAAAAACTGAGCTAGTTTAATTTCATTATAGAGCTCAATCTTATCTTTAGGGTCACCTAGCTTTTCCCCCTCCGATGCCCTTGATGAAGCGTGGAAGGAACCTATGTATCCCAAGGCTTGAAGTTTTATGAGCGAATCATTATCGACTTTTTTGGGCTCAATATCTTGAGCTTGCGTAGATGAAAATTTTTCAATTAAATTTTCCAATTCCTCTTTCATCCTCTGGGAAATCTTGGCTTCTGCCTCTAAAAGATTATTCAACTCCCCTGGATCCTCCATGATATTATATAGCTCAGGCTTTGGGGCATCTATGAATTTATATTCGCCTTGTCTAATGCTTTTCAGCTCACTCCAGCCATAATGATACCTGGGCCAATAGGTCTCACTATAGGCATGGAACTTTGTCTCCTCATTTTCTCCCAGGATGAGGGATAACAGGCTTTCTCCTTGTACTCCTTCAGGGATCTCTGAGTTTATGAGATGGAGTATAGTCGGCATTATATCTATGCTTCGCACTTGCTTGTCTATGATTTTCCCTAAGAATTTCTTTTGAGGAAATCTTAAGAT
>CAZSPM010000513.1:0-2088 GCA_964608785.1 uncultured Eubacteriales bacterium | reverse complement strand
TGAAGATAAACTTAAAGAAAATCACCCTTTTATTTTCATAATTTTAAAATTTCCTTGACATCGGCGGCTGGCAAAAAATATAATGAAAAACTCAAAAAATGGCCCATTTCTTATTTTTCCTGCTTGCCATCATCTGCACAGGTTCAGTCCTGGGCATGATCATCTCTAAAAACCAGGCATATAATGCTCTTTTCCTGATCGTATCTTTTGCCTGTCTGGGAGGTGTTTTTGCTCTTCTAGATGCTCCTTTTATAGCCGTCGTTCAAATCATTATCTATGCTGGCGCCATCATGATCCTCTTTATCTTTGTGATTATGATGATAGATGTGCGCTATGGTATTCCCCCTGAGAAAAAGAAATGGACCCTCTATTTTTCTTTGGGGCTCGGTGTTGTTCTTATTGTGGAACTCATTTTATCGCTCAAGGGAGCGTTTTCGCTCATGGGTTCTGCTGAAAAAGCCAGCCCTACTGACTTGGGACGTCTGCTTTTCACAAAGTATCTTTACCCCTTTGAAATCACTTCAATCCTGATTATTGCAGCGATTGTTGGATCCATTGTTTTAGTAAAGAAAAAAGAAAAAGAATGATTCCTTTAAGCTATTTTTTAATCCTGAGTATCGTACTCTTCGTATTGGGAGCTGTCGCATTCTTTGTGAAAAGAGATTTGATCACCATGTTTATGGCTGTAGAAGTCATGTTCAACGCAGCTAACCTTGCATTTATCGCCTTAGCGAGGTCGGCAAATTCACTTGATGGACAAATTATTGTCTTTTTTATAATTACTGTGGCTGCGGCCGAGGCTGCTGTCGGACTGGCCATCATTCTTCTCGTATTCAGACAGAAAAAGACTGTCAAATCTGAAGATATAAAATTGATGAAGGGATAAGATGACAGATATTTTTTGGCTCATTCCTTTTGTGCCTGCGCTAAGTACATTCATCCTGGCTGTTTTTGGAAGCAAGCTACCCAAAAAATACGTATCCTTCCAGGCATGTTTTGCTGTTTTTGCTTCTTTCATCATTTCTGTCATCTCGTTTATAGGACTTCTTCGAATAGAGCAGGAAAGTGCACCTATAATCAAAAACCTATTCTCATGGATTCAATCAGGAAGCTTCCAAGCCAATCTTTCCCTGCAGCTTGACTCTCTTTCTGTAGTTATGGCCCTGGTAGTAACTGGTGTCGGTGTCCTTATCCATGTCTATTCTGTAGGCTACATGGCTAAGGATGAAGGCTATACCAGATATTTCACATATCTCAACTTATTTACGTTTGCCATGCTCATCCTGGTGATGGGCTCAAATCTAGTCCTTATGTTTGTAGGTTGGGAAGGAGTGGGTCTCTGTTCATATCTCTTGATCGGATTCTGGTTCGAAAAACACTCAGCCGCAAACGCAGGCAAAAAGGCCTTTATTGTCAACCGGATAGGGGATGCAGGATTCCTGCTCGGCATTTTCTTTATCTTCATTCATTTAGGAAGTGGGGAATTTACGGCTATCAACGAAGCCATTTCAGGAGGAACTATCAGCACGGGTTTAGCCACATTGATCGCGATTCTCCTGTTTGTGGGAGCAATTGGAAAATCAGCACAAATCCCTCTTTATGTATGGCTTCCTGATGCCATGGAGGGTCCTACTCCTGTCAGTGCCCTTATTCACGCAGCCACCATGGTTACGGCCGGAGTCTATATGGTCTGCCGGATGAATATCCTATACGCTTACTCTGGAACAGCTGCAGAAGTTGTTGCCCTTGTCGGTGCATTGACAGCCATTTATGCAGCGACTATGGCCCTAACACAGAATGACATCAAGAGAGTTTTGGCCTATTCAACAATCTCTCAGATAGGATACATGTTCATCGGTTGTGGAGTCGGTGCCTATGCAGCAGGAATGTTCCATCTCTATACCCACGCTTTCTTCAAAAGCCTTCTGTTCTTGGCAGCCGGAAGTGTCATGCATGCCCTCTCGGGTGAACTGAATATGCAAAAAATGGGGGGACTTAGAAAATACCTTCCCCTCACCTTCCCCACATTTCTTATCGGTGCTATCGCTATCGCTGTGGTTCCATTCTTTTCCGGATTCCTCAAATGTG
>CAZSPM010000512.1:0-2088 GCA_964608785.1 uncultured Eubacteriales bacterium | reverse complement strand
GGCTCCAAAAACAGAGATCAGGACTGCAGCAGATAAGAGCCCTGCACTCGTTGACCCGAATAGAGTTGTCGTGGCTTTCTCTGCGATCCTGACCACTCCGGACGCTTCATCAACGGGGAGAGCGCGAAAATACACATAATTCGTAAAGGCATAAAGAATGGTTATTATTAAAGATCCGCCAACCAGCGAAAAAGGGAGATTGCGTCTGGGATTTTTAATTTCTCCGGCGGCATAACTGATGTTGTTCCAGCCATCAAAGGCCCATGTGACAGCAACAAGAGCTACGCCAAATGCAATTATCAATTGACCAAAGCTTAATCCGCTTGGATTAAGAGTGAGGTCGACAGGATTCCCTTTTCCGGTCGCAAAGCCTGCAAAGATGAATACAAGCAGTGTTCCAATTTTTATCACTGTAACAATGTTCTGTATAATCTTACCAAAGACCACTCCGATATAATTGAATGCTGATAAGATTATAATAATAACCACAGCGACTAATTGACCAACGGATAAGCAATACTGATGGCTGCCATTGAAGATATTTATGCTCGTAGAAAAAACGAGCTTATCTGTAGACAAAGAGGGAAAGAAGTAGCCGAAGTATTCTGCAAAGGCTACTCGCATTGCAGCGATAGAACCGGACATCGTAACCAGAAAAAGTATCCAGCCAAAAAGGAATCCTGAGAGAGGACCATAGGCTTCCTTTATGAAGACGTACTGACCACCCGCTTCAGGCATAGCCGCACCCAGTTCAGCATAAACAAGGGCTCCGGCAAGGGTGATAAGCCCTCCAGCAATCCATACCAGCAATATCATCCCAGCTGATGTAAGGCTCTGAGCCATGATTCCTGTGGTGAGATAGATGCCTGAGCCGATGACGATACCCACCATCATCATGGTAGAATCGAACAGGCCAAGCTGTCGGATCAAACCTGTATTTGCTCTTTCTTCTAAGCTCTTGACTTCCATCTTTTTTTAAAAAAAAGGGAAGGGTTCTATTTTTTTTTCTTAAATTGCTAATTAATCCCCATTATTTCGCAGAAAAGCTTATAGCAGAGAAGATTCAAGGTCAAGAATAAATAAAAAGCGTAAAATGGGGAAAAATGAGGACAGTCCCCTTTTTCGAGGTCAAGTACAAGCTAGAGGCAGAAAACCGGGGACTATCTATTATTAAGAGGTGGATTCGATGAATCAAATCCCTACAGAAAAAATTATTTTAGTTTTAAATCAATGCTGCCGATTCCTGCTTCTATTTCCATCTTAATTGTAACATCAGTTTTTCCATAGGCATCATTTGTGAATATATCTCCTGATTTATGGAGTCCTCTCGCATGGACTGATCCTATCCCCTTATCTACCTCTACCCGTACACCAATCTCCTCAGGCAAATAGACAGTGGCACTGCCTATGCCTCCATCAATTTTTACCCTCAGACTCTCCTTTCGTTCACCTGAAAGGTCAACTCTCAGCTCTCCTACTCCCATATCAATATCAAGAGATTCCAGGATTAAACCTCTCAAATCAAGGGTTCCTTTCCCCGCTCCAAAATTGACATTGAGATCGAGTGGAACATCATTGTTCAGGCTGATATCCCATCTATTCTTGGTATTCCCTACGGGTACCCCACGCGTTTTGCCCTGACGAATCCTGAGTGTTCCTTGGCTGTCAGAGACATGGTAATTTATTTCAGGTTCCCACCTTTCTATATTATAGAGAAAGTCACCTTCCATGAGATCTCTGGCTCCTCCTTGGAGCTCTAACTCTCCAGCCCCGATATTTAGGTATAGTTTCACAGATTTAGCATCGCCTAACTGTACTGTATGAGTGTCTTCCATCAGATCTCCAGCCGCTACACATGCTCCCATTCCAGCAATAGCTAGAAATAAAATCGATATCTTTAAAATATCCATTGACCTCATCATCGCTGACCTCCTCAATGTATAATACGAAATCAACTGGAGATAGGTTCACTTCGCCGTTTATTTTTCTTAATAATTTATGGATCATCTCCCAACTAACCTGGATTATTCATGAAAAATGCCGATACTTACAACAATTACAGCAATATCAGGAAGTTATTCTGATATT
>CAZSPM010000511.1:0-2092 GCA_964608785.1 uncultured Eubacteriales bacterium | reverse complement strand
GGGTTATTGTGTGGAGAGAAACCTAGCACGAAAATCACTTGCCCAGGTTGCAGCGATAAAAGGCAAATCCATATCAGATACAGCTATAGAGCTAGAACTTATGGGAGCCAGGTGCATACCTCTTCAAATGCTTGAAGATGACATCGAATACATAATGAAAAAAGATTACGTTGGCACAGGAAGCGATGGAACAGCCCCCTTTTATGGCATCGGGCTAACCCATATCCGTTCCTATTCCACATTTCTCCATAAGATTAAAAAATATGCATTAACCCGAAAAACGGCCCCCATTGAGCATATTATCCGCTCACAAACATCACTACCAGCTCAGATCATGAATTGGGATGACAGAGGGCGGATTAAAAAAGGATACAAGGCAGACATAGCCGTGTTCGATCCCAAAAACATAAAAATCAAGACTTCAATTTCCAATCCTCACGCCTATAGTGAGGGTGTAAAATACTTATTGATTAACGGAGAGCTCGTTCTCGATGGAGGAAAGTATACTGGAAAACTTCCTGGCAAGGTTATCAAACTCAAAAAAACGTAATAAAATTATAGAGACACAATACTTAATCCAAGGGAGAGGTGAATTCTATGCTTAATCCAAAAAAACTAAGGTTATCAACTATTACATTAATCCTCTTTTTCCTGTTCCCTTTATTCATATCTTCCCAAGATCACCCCTATCTAGTTAAAAGGGAGCTTTTGGAGATTATTCAGAGTGAAGTATCAGGAGAACGTGCATGGGATATGGTTTCCAAGATTTCCCGCTTCCACCGCATACGGGGCGGGGGAGAGGGATCGGATTACAACCGTTGCGTGGAATACCTAGCCAAGGAACTGAGCAAAATTGGACTCAAGGAAACTACTATCAAAAAATATAAATCTGATGGCTTCAAGAAATATTTCTTCTGGAATTCTCCTGTAGGATGGAAAGTAAGGGGAGCCGAGCTGTGGATGGTAAAGCCGCAACAGAAGCTCATCTCTCGATTTTCTGATCAGGCCGTAAGTTTGATGCCCTACTCTCAGGGGGGAGAGGTTGAATCTGAAGTTATCTATGTAGAAAGAGGGAGGTCAGATAATGATTATAAAGATAAGGATGTTGAAGGAAAGCTTGTTTTTGCAATCGGAGGGGGAGGCTCACAAGTTCATCGTCAAGCCGTTCTCAAAAGAGGTGCTGTGGGAGTTATAGTCGGACCTTCTACTAGAGAAGACCGCCTTCAATATCCTGATTTAATCGAGGTCAACCGGCTTTCTCCGAGCGGGGAAGAAAGAGAGAAAACAGGTTTTGGTTTTGCCCTTTCCCGAAGGCAAGAAAAAGAACTCCTCTCCTTGTTTCAATCTGGAAAGAAAGTTGTGATGAGGGCCAAAGTGGACGCAGAGCTCTTCGACGGCGATATGCCAGTGCTTGAGGCCAAGGTAATCGGAAAGGAATATCCTTCTCAGGAAATTATTATCATGGGCCACCTCGATCACTACAAACCTGGGGCTAATGATAATGCCTCAGGTTCAGCAGGCATGATAGAAATGGTTAGAAGCCTACGGACACTAGTCGAAAAAGGGAATATTCCGCCGCTCAAGAGAACCATTCGTTTCCTCTGGCTCCCAGAAATCCATGGGGCAGCCGCTTATTTGACCGAGCACCTAGACTTGAAAGAGAAAGGAATAGGTGGGATGAATCTGGATATGATTGGAGAAGACTATGTTTTGTGTCAGTCGAACTTCAATCTGACTTGCTCCCCTTATTCAGTGCCTGGCTATATAAACGATGTCCTCATCAATCTCTTCGGTTGGCTGGAGAGAAGAGTCTTTTATTCACCAAGGGGAAGCAAGTACATCTTTAATTTCCGCATTAGACCGTTTTCAGGTGGATCAGATCACATCATGTTTAACGACTCAGCCTTTTCTATTCCCACGCCTATGCTGGGCCATGGAGATGTTTTCCACCATACAAATCTGGACACTCCCGATAAGTGCGATCCAACCGAAATGAAAAGAATAACCAGTCTCGCATTGGCAGCAACTATTTTTATAGCTAATGCTGATGATGAAGATGCTCTCAAGGAGCTATTTGAGGACATTCATACGA
>CAZSPM010000510.1:0-2093 GCA_964608785.1 uncultured Eubacteriales bacterium | reverse complement strand
TCCGGTGTTGTATTCGTTATTTCCTTGGCTTATGGCCAATCCAAGGAATTTAAGGTTTCTGCCAAAAAAACCGATGTACCCCCTGTAATCGATGGAAAACTGGATGAAAAAGTATGGGATGAGGCTCCTATCCTAACGGATTTCATCCAGTTTGAACCACACAAAGGAGAGCCAGCCTCGGTTAAAACCATTGTCAGAATCCTTTACGATGAAGGCTGCCTCTATTTTGGCTTTATCTGCTACGATCCTGAAACCGAGAAAATTCTTTTGGGGACAAGCCGCGATAGGTTGATGATGGGGGTGGACAGCGTATGCGTTACTCTGGATACATTTCACGATAAGCGGTCAGGTTACTATTTTCGCACCAATCCCTTAGGAGTCCAGCATGATGGCCGCGTTTCTGACAACGGGCGAGTAGCTGATATCAATTGGGATGGGATTTGGAAATCGGCCGGAACGATGACTGATGAAGGCTGGAGTGCGGAGATGGCTATTCCTTTGGCCACAGTGAAATTTAAGCCCGCAAGAAATCAAGCCTGGGGACTCCAGTCGAGCAGATATTTTCCCCGTAACCTTGAAAAAAGCTTCTGGACCGGCCCCTTGGATGATTACAGAAAAATGGATGTTAATGGCACCCTGGTTGGTCTGGACTTACAGGATTCCAGTCGGAAGTTGGAAGTCATTCCTCATCTTCTCAACCGTGTTCAGGAGCGGGAGAAAGCTGGAATCGAGGGCGGACTGGATGCCCGATACGATTTTTCTCCGTCTTTCTCAGGGCATTTGGCCATAAATCCCGATTTCGCCACGATCGAGGCCGATCAGGAACGGGTCAATCTAACCCGATTTGAACTCCACCTCAGAGAAAAAAGGAATTTTTTCTTGGAAGATAATGAGATTTACCAGCAGAGGATCAGACTGTTCTATTCCAGAAGGATTACAGATATATATGGTGGAGTAAAGCTCTATGGTAAGGTCGGACAATATGAAATTTCTGCTATCTCCGCACAAGCGAAAGACGAGGATGAGGAAGGAGAGCAGTCAGCGAACTTTTCGACATTCCGATTGAAGCGGGATATCATGAAGTCATCCACTCTCGGGTTTCTTGCGGCAAATAGAATGGTTAACGGAAAAAATCAGGGAACAGTCGGCCTGGATACCTCTCTTTATTTCTCAAAAACTTTCAAATTTACCGGGCAACTGGCTATGAGCTACGGGGATGGAATAAAAAGCGATTTGGCCTTTTTTCTGAGGCCGAGTTATGATACATCCACTTTCCATCTCCATATCCGGTACACCTATCTCGGAATGTATTTTGGCGATAGTGTCAATGCGGTTGGATTCATCCGAGATGATAATCGTCATGAGTTTGACTCTGCAGTAGGAAAGACATTCTGGTTAAAAAAATGGAGTTTGGATCGTATCGAATATCACTCTAATTACAATATCTATTGGGGAATGGATAAGGTTTTGCGGAGCTGGGATGTGTTCCAGACTCTGGCATTCGATCTGCAAAACAAAGTAAGCCTCAAATTATTCCATGACCAAGAATATAAACTTTATGAAAAGGAATTCCGGAATCACCGCTCCTCGCTCGAATTGGGCTATAACACACGAGAATGGCAGTCGGCGAGCCTAGGTTATGAATTCGGCAAGAATTTTGATTTAGACTTTACGCTCCTTAAGGCTCACTTGCGGCGAAAAGTCACCAGGAATCTTTCCCTCGAATACAGCCTGTCAAAACTTTCCTTTTCTCCTGATCCTGAGGGTGAAAGCACCTGGATTCATACCTTGAGGGCCACTCAATATTTCACCAAGGACCTCTATTGCAAACTTTTTTTCCAGTCAAATTCAGTCATAGAAAAACGAAATATCCAGGTGGTCTTTGTCTATCGCTTTTTGCCTCCCTTTGGCTTGCTCCAGCTCGCATACCAGAAAGGAACAGCCCGTTATGGAGAAAAAGGAGACCAGGGACATACCCTATTTATAAAGCTGACTTATGTGTTTTGATCGAGTTGCTTTTCTCAAATACGCCTAATAAAATCCAATGGGGTCAGACCTTGAAAACTTTAGTTATTCTTTAGGTTCCAGCGGGG
>CAZSPM010000509.1:0-2093 GCA_964608785.1 uncultured Eubacteriales bacterium | reverse complement strand
ATTTCTCTATCGTTGAAAACTGGTATCTTTCCTCTAAATAACGATTATAGAGGACATCACGAAGAAACAGATTGATGGCTTTTCGGGCTGCTCCCCAATTCTGGGCCTTTTTTGGGAGAGATTGAACAAGATTTCCCGTGGTCGAATTGTGCAGGGCTTCAAACTCCTCTTTATTTTTGACCACGTAGGAGGAGAGGTCCAAATTGGCAAGAAATTCTCTAGCAGCGTCAATGACACCTGATTCACCCTGATTTCTTAGTGCAGAAGGCCCAATGGCAGAAACGGCGACAGAACGCTGCATTGTAACCAAAAAGTTTTTTGTTATTTCCACGTAGTCTCTATCTCTCATGATCGAACATAATGTTCTTTTTGTTTTTATCGTATCACCCATATTGTCAGAGTTCTAGATTCCTAAACATCTAGTGCATGAGTGTGAAATCGACTCATTACTTCCCTCTCCTCAACCCAACCAGCCCCTACTTCGCATTATCAACTTCTGGGAGGTCGGGATCTTTTCTTTCTGGCTTCCCATTCACTCTTGTCTTCCAATTCAAAATATTCAAAAGGTTCATATCCCATTAAACGATATGGCCACTGATCAAGAGGGTTATTTTTGTGGTGAGTGATTACAGGCTTTTTTTTGGTATTTATGAACTTCTGAACCATCTTAAATATTCCACATCTGACACATTGGTCTATATTGAACTCAAAGCCCCTTGTATTAGCAAAAACAGTTCTTCCTCCAATATTCCATTTATGATCGCATTTTTGTTTTTTGTCTGTTATTTTTTTCTCTCTTTCTTCTTCTTTATCTCTTCGATTTTTTCCTCTTCCATTGCCTTTGTGTCTGTTCTTATACTCTCGTTCTTATGTTCTGGGATATGATCTTTTCCATCTTTTCCTTCGTATTTTCATCACTTTTTTCATGTCTATTCTCAAACGATTCAGGCAATTAAAAATGATTTACCAATAGAAAATATTATAAATCAAAGCTTTCTGGCTAGCTGGTGGTATGGCGCTTCCCGCCTCCTATAAATTTCCCAAGTCTCTCCTGCTCTTACTCGCACAGATTTCATTATAGCAGTTACAAGGTAAATTCCACTTGGTTCACCTCGTCTGCGCGGAGGTTCTGAAGGAATTTTAATTCTTACTCTTTCTCCTCTTCTTATAGTGTATCGTGTTTGCCTATTGGGGAAAACTCCAGGGGGCCAAGTACCAGGGGGAATTCTAACAATCCAGATTGTGTACGACTGGGGCCTCCGATAGTCATTTGGATTTGTGCTACCTCGAAGATAGATGTATGGTTGAACTCGATTCGTAGTCATCCACTTCATCGACGAAATACGGTCGACGGAACTTACCTCTCTTAGGGAACGAAATCTGCCTTTACGAGGTCCAACAATAACCAGGGAGGCAGTCCCACGATACTGAGTATCTTCATAAAGAACAAGAGTTTTCCCATCCGGTACGTCATAAATAGCCGATAATCCTTTAATATCACCAAGGTTCGAGGAGCGATTGGGGTAAGACAGGTCTATATAGTGACCTTCGTAGCGGTTCTTCTGGTACAATCTTATTGACCGAGATGCTGCATAAGTACTCGGCAGAAGTTTGTGCCAAGGACCCAATGGTCCTGTTGATTCTTTGATATAACCCACTTCTCCCCAAGCACCAGCATAATCCTTCCAAGGCTGGTCTCTCAATGGAACTAAAAATGTTGAAGTGTGCCATTGATATCCATATGCTGAAGATTTATCCCACCAAGGAACTAGTAAATAGGTATATCGACGTTTTCCGGGTGACGGATAGAATGCATGGGTTCCATGTGAACAGAAAGCCACAACCCTTTCCCCTTTTAACTTTAGCTTATCTCGAGTATAGTACTTCTTTTCTCCATGGGCACTTAAATATGCGCCAACAACGCGACCTTTTTGTGACCAAACCGACACGCTCTCCCAATCCCCCTGATGACTCACATCTGTCCCCGTAGAGTTATAGCCAAAGAAAAACCAATATTGAACTATCGTTCCATTGCTGTAAGTATTCCAATGAAAAAAAGTTGGAACTTTGTGGTTGGGGCGTGAATTACCCCC
>CAZSPM010000508.1:0-2096 GCA_964608785.1 uncultured Eubacteriales bacterium | reverse complement strand
CTGTGCTGGATGAATATGTTCATATACTAAAAGATTCATTGGGGTTTGTTGATCATCCCTATGAGGAGATAGTGCTGCTTATTGCTCAAGCCATCCACCAGGCCATATCGATCAGGACCGTCACCCTCGAATATGAGGATATTTCGGCCCCGCCTTATTCCCGGCGGATCCAGGTCCAAAAAAAGAGAATTCGCTGCCGGTATGCTTTGAGGCTTGGAGAAGACAAGACGGAAGGCGATGAGGAGGTGACGCGGTCGAGCCAGGTTCGAGATTCCTTTAATTCACCATTTCGGCCTTTCCTGCTGGCGACAACTTCTATCGGACAAGAGGGATTGGATTTTCATCAGTACTGTCATTCCATATACCACTGGAACTTGCCGGCAAATCCAGTGGATCTGGAACAGAGAGAAGGGCGGATACATCGATACAAGGGATTGGTGATCCGTAGGAATTTGGCCAAGCACTTTGGATTGAGCGAGCTGAAGAAAAATTGGGGCGGGAGAGATCCGTGGAAATTTTTGTTCAATCAGGGAGTTGAATTCCGGTTAGAGGAAAAGGACGACATCTGGCCGTTTTGGATATTCGAAACTGATGGAGGCGCCAAAATCGACCGTCACGTACCGTGCATGCCCATGAGCAGAGACTGGGCAAGATTAAAGGATTTGAAGAGCACGCTGGTGCTATACAGAATGGTCTTCGGCCAGCCCAGGCAGGAAGATCTGATTGAATTTCTGAAGAAATACATGGACCAGGAAGAGATCAAGAAAGAGATGCAGAACTTCCGCATCGATCTTTCTCCGAGGTAAAAGGAGTTGAAATGAAAAAAGAGGGATATCACAGAGCATTAAAGGACGGGGAGCTATCTTATTCAGCCATAAATAGACTTTTGAAGATTATGGAAAAGAGAGGCATGACGCTCGAAAAATTGGAGAAAGGTACACTCAGAAAGCTAAAAGTCTCAGGATATCTTAGAAAACTCGAGCTCTACAAATGCAGAGGAAATCGTAGCTGGGGCGGCGTAGTCGTTGGTTTTCCTGGTTCCATACATGAACTAACACCAGAATATGTTGGGACGCCTTATCTGAGAAAAATCCTTTATCCTATTCTCGACCTGCACATAAGATTAAATGAGAAAGAAAATCTCCCATGTCTTTACATATTGGGAAGTAGGTTCAATGATATTTTTCTTAGAAAGTTCAGGTTTCTCAACACATTAATACCTCATGTTATCGTTTTATCAGACGACTTGAGGAATTGTGCGGGAAGAAAAAAGAAAGAGGTGCAGCCTGGGACCGGATCTCCTCGAAGCGAACACTTTTACCAAAAGAAACTATGTGACATGATGAGCACAAAGAATGGATTAAAAATTTATGAAGGCGAGAATAAACAGCTTAGTGTCGGCTACCTTAGCTACGAATTCCCCACAGTTCAGGCAACAGAAAAGCTCGAGAGGCTGGATATCTTAGGCTACGATTTGCATGATCACTCGCTTGTTGCATTCGAGATTAAAGGACCAGAAGCAAGTGATATCGAAATGGATAATCTATTTTTCCAGGGAATGGAACACAGAGATTGGCTCGAAGAAAATAAGATGGCCGTTAAATTCGCCTTCGAAGGCCCAAGAGGAGAGAAAATCCACACAAGAAAGAGAGTGAAGCTGATACTGGGTTTCTTTGGCGAAACAGCTGTCAAGCGCTTTGCAAAATTAAAAATGCAGGCACTTAAAAAAGACAAATACATGGAAATATATTTTTGCATAATGCAGCCGATCAAAGGCAAATGCGACACATTAAAATATGAAGTAATAACCTAATTTATCGGGGGGGGGGAAGAATGAATCTTAAGATAATCACATGGAATATGGATTATTGGAAACATAATAAAGAGGATAGAGCCGGAGCATGGGAATACCTTGATAAGAATATTGAGCCTGATATCTCACTATTACAGGAAGCACTTCCGCCAAAGGGTATATATAACGATGACAACATCGTTTTCCCTAAAGTTGATGATAGATACAAATGGGCAAGCTGTATAGTGAGCAAGAGATACGTTATACATGAATTCGATTTCGAGCGTAAATTTCAATATTCCTT
>CAZSPM010000507.1:0-2097 GCA_964608785.1 uncultured Eubacteriales bacterium | reverse complement strand
TTTCCGGGCTTAATTTTTCCTGTGATAACGCGTATTATTTCTGATGGTACGGTAGGTATTTTTTCAAGAAAAACATCTCCAGTTGCCCCGTCAATTGAGATGTAATCTCCTCTTTTTTTAGTAACACCTTTGATTATAAGCTTACCGGTATTCGCATTTATCTGCAAACCACTGCATCCCACTACACTGGGCTTTCCCATCTGCCTCCCTACAACTGCGGCATGAGAAGTCATTCCTCCTGTTGCAGTCAAAACACCTTCCGATACATGCATCCCGTGAATGTCGTCAGGAACAGTCTAAAGGCGGACAAGAACGACCTTCTTACCTTTTTTTGTCCATTCCACTGCTTCCTCGGCACTAAAGACAATTTGCCCTGCCGCTGCAGCTGGAGATGCGGGAAGGCCTTTCGCTGATGACTTTGCCTTCATCCGCTTAGCCGGATTAAAAACAGGATGGAGAAGCTGTTCAAGGGCATCGGGCTCAACCCTTGATACTGCCTCTTCTTTAGTAATCAAATCTTCATCGACCATATCAACTGCAATTTTTGCCGCTGCAAAACCTGTCCGCTTACCTGCACGGGTTTGAAGCATAAAAAGCTGTTTATCCTGAATGGTAAATTCAAAATCCTGAACATCCTTATAATGTTTTTCAAGCCTCTGCGTAATCTCTTTTAATTCTTTGAATGCACCGGGCATAACTTTTTTAAGTTTTTCTATGGGTTGTGGTGTACGAACCCCTGCTACAACATCTTCGCCCTGGGCGTTAATAAGAAATTCACCATAAAATGCTTTTTCTCCAGTAGCCGGATTTCTTGTAAACCCGACACCCGTTGCCGAGTTGTTTCCCATGTTTCCAAAAACCATTGACTGAACATTTACGCCTGTCCCAATATCTGCCGGGATATTGTTAAGTTTTCTGTAGGTTATTGCACGAGGATTATTCCAGGATTTAAAGACAGCCTCAATTGACATTTGAAGCTGAACTTTGCAATTTTGGGGAAAGTTGATTCCTGCAACCTTTTTAATTGCTTTTTTATACTCTTTTACTACATCTTCAAGATCACCGGCTTTAAGATCTATATCCTGCTTTGCCTTCTTCGCCTTCTTCTTCTTATTTAGAATATGTTCGAAAACATCCTTGTCCATTCCGAGAACTACATTTCCAAACATTTGTATAAATCTTCTGTAGCTGTCATAAGCAAACCTTTTGTTGCCTGTTCTTTTTCCCAGCCCCTCAACTGCTTTATCATTCAGTCCGAGGTTAAGTATAGTGTCCATCATCCCGGGCATTGAGAATTTTGCCCCTGAACGAACAGACAAAAGCAACCGCGCTTTTTCCTCACCCAGCGATGAACCAAGCAGGTCTTCAAGCTTTTTGATAGCTTCATCTATCTCCCATTTGATTCGCTGTGTAAGAGTACAGTTGTTTTCATAATAAATTCTGCATACCTCCGTTGTTATCGTAAAACCAGGAGGTACCGGAATCTGAGCATTAGTCATCTCTGCAAGACCTGCGCCTTTACCTCCAAGAAGATCTTTCATATCTCCTTTTCCATCTGCCTTTCCATGACCAAAAAAATAAACATATTTACCCATGTTTTCCTCCACTATATTGATTTGGTTATTTTCCGGAAGAAACCTGCCTGAAATCCGCAATATCCGAAAAAAGATCAACAATCCTTTTCAATATTCTGAACCTGTTTTCCCTGACCTTTATATCTTCTGCCATTACAAGCACCTCGTCAAAAAAACAGTCAACACTGCTTCGTATCTCGCATACTTTTTTCAGGGCTTCAAAATAGTCTCCCGAATCAAGATAAACCCTGCTCTCGCTTTCAGCTTTCTTAACGGCATCAATAAGTTTTTTTTCTGCTTCTTCGCTTGTCAATGATTTGTCAACCTCTCCGGAAATACCGTCTCCTCCCGGTCGACCCAGCACATAACCCCCGATCCGCACGTCCTTTCGACGCACCTCATCGAGGTTGTGCAACGAGGCCCGCCGCACTGTTACGCCGCCTACCGACACTGGTTCCAGGTCGGCCACGGGGGTTATGGCCCCCGGGCGGCCCACCGAGGGGATGATGTCCAAGACCCGCCG
>CAZSPM010000506.1:0-2099 GCA_964608785.1 uncultured Eubacteriales bacterium | reverse complement strand
CTAATTATTGCATGAATTTATACATGGCACTCTACACTTTTTTGCAGATTTTGAGCGTGACCGCTTTTGAGAAAGTCCCTATTTTACAAGTACTTAGAGAGTTTTCCGATACTAAACAACCGGATGATACTTGTAACCAGTTGATATTATTAGAATTATGATGGGACACTAGTGGCCTAGTTCCCTTTTTTCAAAGGGACATGCCCCTTTTTTTTCAAGCATTTTTCTTTGAGGATGTCGATCAGGGCTTGAAGGGCGCGAGGATCACCGCTATCTCCAAGGCAATTAATGGCTCTCTTTCGTATGGCAACCTTCCAATGAGTCTTGGCGATTTTAATGAGGTAAGGAATTCCCTGCCCATCAGGGAGGTCTTCGAGAGCATAAACGGCTCGCTTCTGAACTTCGGTATTATCATCTTCATACGCCAGATCTTCTAAGGTTGCTGCCACTTTCTCTGAAGCTTTCTCTGCTAAAGAAGAAATGGCGTTTTCCCGAATTTCGGTATGTTGAGTATTTCGCGCAATATCTATCAGGGCATCGGTTGCGCCTGGCAAATACATATCCTCTAGAGCATAGACAGCCTTTTTCCGGACGTCAAAAGAACGGTCGTTCTTCGCTGTTTGGTGCAAAATCTTTAGCGATTGCTCTGTTTCGTGGTCTTCAAGCTCTGAGGCTGCTCTGCCTCTCATAGAGTCAGATTCTTTGCTTTTCAACACTTTATCCAGAAAGGGAACCACCCGTTCAGAATCTCCGTGAAATCCTACTGCTGACAAAATTCTCTTCTTGAGCTGCTGGAAAGGTGATCTCTGGTAAAGATTGCTCAGGAGAGAGATACTCTCTTCATCTTCTGATTTATCGAGCCAGAATAATGAAAAACCTTCAAGGTCGAATGGCAAAATCAGATTGTTGAGCCTGATTGTTTCTGGAGTTTTGGAAGAACTCGGATCAAATTTAAAGAGAATGGCGACATCTCTCCATACCGTACTTTCGGGCCTTCGTCTGTTTTCGATTTCAGCTAAAGCTATTTTTGCCGCCAGTTTTACTTGCTCTTCATTAGAGAAGACCGGAGAAGTATCTCTTCCATAGATAATTTCCTCAAGGGAATCATCCCTTTGGCGAGAAAGAAAAGGATGGTAACCTCTAAAAGAATATCGACTCGTTGAGCTGATGTAGGAATACTCTCCCATAAACCGTTTAATGCTGTAACCGATCCAAAAGCCGCCTTTAATTCCTTGTCTTCTTGCTTCTTGAATCGCCCAATCCCATCGCTTATTCAGTTTAGCAGTTGGACGAGGGTGATGCACGACTTTAGAAGAATTGGAAAAAAGCGGGGATGCAGTAAGTAGTAGAAACAGAGAAGACACGATAAAAAGCTTTCTTGAACAGTGCATAGACCACTCCCCTATTAGCTTTTCTTCTTTTCTTCAAGAAGCTTCATCAATGCCGCCCGAGCTTTTGGAGTCCCTATCTCCCCGAGAGCCGAAACGGCTTCAGTCCGCACTTTGAGGTTCTTCTCTTTTCTAGCCAAATCATAGAGAATCGGAACAGCCTCGTCGCTTTCTGTCTCGCCGAGGGATCGAACGATAAGCCGCCGCAAATCAGGGTCTTTCTCTGCTTTCAAGACCTGACCCAAAAGTTTAACAGATGCAGAGCCTTCAAAATCTTCAATGCTGGATAGACATTCTTTTCGGACAGAGAGGAATTTTGTTTTTTTATAGATATCTAAGAACAGTTCGGGTTCATCTTCTTCAACTAAGTCTTCAAGAGCATCGACAGCGGCTTTCGCCAGTTCTGCATTTGACGAGTTAATGGCAGTCTCATACAGGATTTCTTTTACTCCTTCTGCCTCAGTATCTTCTATGGCATAGATGGCTGCTTTCTTGAGTCTAAGCTCTGCTTTGGAACCCAGGACCTTTTTCAAAACCTCAAGGGACTGCTTAGTATCTACGTCGCCTAAAACATTAATAGCGGCGCGCCGAAGCTCAGGATTCGGATCTTTCAATGCCACATCTTCCAAGATTGAAACGGCTGCTGGATCTTCAACATCCTCTATTGCACTGAGGGCCGCTTTCCTCACTTCAAATATTTTAGCCTCTTTG
>CAZSPM010000505.1:0-2103 GCA_964608785.1 uncultured Eubacteriales bacterium | reverse complement strand
CATAGTCCACCCGTCCGTCTTCGGGCTGTTGCTGGCCGGAGATGGCTCGCTCCGGGGCGTCTTTGGAGCTGCGTTTCGGCTCGCTGGGGTCAATCGCCATCGTTTCATCCTCGCTTGTTTCTTCTCCAACTTTTGTTAAATATGTTGTTTCTGGGCTATGCCATCACTGACTTTGATGAGGGCACCGAATATAACTTCCCCTTCATATATTTGAAGAATAACATCAGAATAGTCAAATTTTCCAGATGCTGACTCTGGATAATATAGCTTCAAGACTTTTATATCGTCGTTTTCCTCGATGATCAATTCCGAAGGGATGAGAAATTCATCCGTCAGCTCTGTGGCATAAATATGCCAGCCAGGAAGGATGTTTATCAGAAAGGCAACCTGAAGCTTGTTCCCGGGATGAGCTCCATCTTGAGAAAGAAACGTTTTAACAGTGACAATTTCCTCTTCCTGGGCTTCAATAGAGGGGAACCTGATGTTGGGGAAATACAAGCTTAAGAGAAGAAACAGGACTATTAAAGTTTTTCCTGATTTTGGATGAATTTTGCTTCCTGACATGATGAGGAAAGATATATCTAGAAAGGATTAATGTCAAGCAAGCAAGAAATAAAAGGAATAACTCAGAAAAAAGAGGTGTTCTCTACTTCTTCCTTTCCTCTTTTTCCATAGCTTTTTGTATCTGTTTTATTCTATTTTGATATCTGATTTTATATCGTTCGTCAGCCAGTTCTACAGCCTTTTCTTCAGCTTTAAGTGCTTCATCATATTCTTTTAGCTTCATGTAGACGAGGCTCAGAGTGTCCCAGTTATAGTGGCGGCCGGCTAGTTCAACCGATTTTTTCGATGCTTCAAGGGCGCTTTCCAAGTTTTTCCCTTGATTTGCCCAGAACGATGCGTAGCTGTTCAAGGTGTTTGCCTCGTCCTTGTATCTCTCGATAAATCCAGGTCCAAAAGCTTCCAGAGCTTTGTCATCCTTCTTTAGCTTGATGTACATCTCGGCGGCCGATCGAAAGGTATACCATCTATCAGGGTTCAGTTTCATCGCTAATTCCATCATCTCTTCTGCACTTTCCGTGTTTGTTTTATGTTTCACCCAGAAATTGGCATAGTCAACAAGGCTTCGAGCAAGGCTGGAGACCTTTCCTTCCATGAATCTTTTTCCAAAGGCTTCGCCGGCTTTATCTTTATCTTCTTTTAGCATGTATAATTCTGCCAGATCTTTCTGGTAACGGGGCGAAGGATTGTATTTCATAAAGTCTTTAATCTTTTCAGCCAGTTCGATCCCTTTATCTACATTATCTTTGTTCCTGATTATTCTGGAAATATAGGAACTGAGGACGTATGGGTCTTCTGGAAATTTAGATGTATACTCATCGAAGAATTGGGTCGCTTCTTCCTTTGAGCCCCTGAATCGATAGTAGGAACTTAAATACATATACGCGGATTTCAACATTTTGCTTTCTGGATATTTTTTGATGAACGCCTTCATCGGTTCGATATCAATCTGTCTCCCGAAGAGAGGCATGGCTCCTATAGAAAATTCTGCATATTCCGTGTATGTGACTTTTTCTTCCCCGTAATCAGTTGTCCCCATTTTTCCATCAGGATCTAAAATTATGACCTCTTTAAACAGTTTAGTTGCTTTTTCCTGATCGTATTTCCCTTCCCATTTTCTCGCGAGCTTAAAGACTACTTCTACATTTTTTGGCTCTTTGGCATATCTTTCGGAGAGCGATTTGAAGGTGTCGATGCCTTTTACAGTTTTCTCGAGCCGCGCTAGAAATTTATCGGGAGGGGGGCTATAACCGACATGCCAGTCTATTTCTGAGCCGTCATTGTCGAGTACTAGTGTAGTGGGAGTCGCCATAATATTGAACCTTTTAAAGGTTTGATCACCGCTTTTGTCCCCCCTTGCTGCCCGGAAAAGAATAAAATTAGAGTTCAGAAATTCTTGATATTTTTTATTTTGGTGGAATTGCTGATCCAGCAATATGCATGACCCTCACGTGTCAGAGAAAAAGTCTATCAGAACCATCTTGCCTTCATTTTTCGATTTTGCGAAGGCTTCATCTCAGGTTTCTATACACTATACTAAAT
>CAZSPM010000504.1:0-2103 GCA_964608785.1 uncultured Eubacteriales bacterium | reverse complement strand
TTATACCGAAATCTTCATGCACTACTATTCAGAAGAAAAAGGGCAAAATAAGAAATCCTAAAAAAATGATAAACACAAATCTATACTTTAAGGAGCTGAAACGCTACCGGAATTCCTTCATCGGTTGGAGCATATCTATCAGTGTTTTGATCCTGACAGGCATGGCCTTTTATCCTGTCCTGATGCAAGGAGACATGCTTAAGCAAATGACGGCCTTATTCGAGAATCCTTTCATGAAGAACATCATGACGGCCTTTGGGGCAAATTTGGATGTGATGACCAATGTTTTAGGCTTCTATTCCACACGGAATGCGATATTTATCATGCTCCTGGGAAGCTTTTTTTCCATACTCCTTGCCGGCAAAATCTTAGCCCGGGAAGAACGGGAAAAGACAGCAGAGTTTCTCCTCACTAAACCCGTTACACGATTGGAAGTAGTGAGGAGTAAATTGGCAGCCTATTTCACTTACTTGCTGTTGTTGAATGCCGTTATCTTGCTCATCGGTTTCCTAAGCCTTGAAATTTTCAAAGGTGACACGGACTACCGCCTTATGGCTTTTTTCATCCATTGGCTCTATTCTTTCTTGCTTATGATGACTTTTGGCGCTATCGGCCTTTTTCTTTCTCTCTTGATAAAAAGGGGACGCCCTATCACAAGCGTATCCATAGGGATCGTTGCGGGAGGGTACTTCATAGATGGTTTATCCAGAGTGAGTCTATCTGCTGACAAAATCGGTTATCTGAGCCCGTTCAAATTTGTCGACTCCGGAGTTCTTCGTCCCGACTATACCCTGGCTGGTTGGCGAGTGATGTATTTCCTGGGAATATCCCTGGCGCTGATTGCCCTAACCTTTGTCCTTTATAAAAAAAAAGATATCCTGGTCTAAAAGCATTTACGAGGTATGCTAGATGACTGATCAGAAACTTCCGCGTGAGCTTGAATCTTATCCCCTCATTAGCGATCGGAGGTCCGATCTTGAAGAACTGCTTGGCAAGCGAGGGGCCTGTGGCGGCTACTGATATAAATACAAACCCTTGACTTTTATAGTAGACCAGTCTACTATAAGAATATTCAAGTGTCAAGATCAGAAATAAAAGAATTAATCCTCCAGGAAGGAGCCAAAATCATCCACCTGAAAGGATTTCACAATACCGGCATCAATGAGATATTAGAGTCAGCTGGTGTTCCAAAGGGATCATTTTATTTTTATTTCAAGGACAAGGAAGACTTCGGCCTGCAGTTGATAGACTATTTTTCTCCTTATTTTTCCAGCCAGGCCCAAAAACATCTTCAATCTCCCGAAAAACTGTATCTAAAAAAAATGAGCGCTTTTTTTGATGAGTTTCAGATTTTTTTTGAGGCACAAGGCTGTAAAATGGGATGCCCCATAGGAAATTTGGCACTAGAAATGGGCGACTTAAACGAAAACTTCAGAAAAAAATTGGACAAAGTCATGGAATCTATGAAGCATTTTGTTTTTGAATTTCTCAAGGGCGCTCACGACAATATGGAAATATCTCCTGCGCTCGATATTGCAGAAGTTTCAGACTTTATCATAAACAGTTGGGAGGGTGCTCTCCTAAGAATGAAAGTCAGAGGTGAAATCTCTCCACTGCTGAACTTTAAGAAGATCGTATTTGAATTAATTCTTTTCTCTAACTCTGACAATAAAAACGCTTAGGAACAGAAAGGAGATAACCAGAGTATACTCCTACATATGAGAAATTTTTTGAAAAGGAAATCAATTTTAAGGAGAATTAAATGAAAAACACAAAACGTTTAATCATCGGAATATCTGTCCTATTGCTTGTATTTCTTGTCATTCAAAACAACGCAGAACAGGCTGAGCAAGACCAGCAGAAAATGATGGAAGCCTATATGAAAATGATGGCCGTCAACGAAAATCATGCTTTTCTTCAGAATTTTGTTGGGGAGTGGGACGTGAAAACAACGGCCTGGATGCAGCCAGGTGCAGAGCCAATCGAGGCGAAAAATTCCGCTGCGGCTGAACTGATTTTGGGAGGCCGATTCCTGAAGGTGAATTTCAAGGGAATGATGTTCGGGCAGCCCTTCGCACGCCTGCCGCTCGGCTGCGCTTGCAT
>CAZSPM010000503.1:0-2106 GCA_964608785.1 uncultured Eubacteriales bacterium | reverse complement strand
TAAGAAGTTGTTCTTCTAAAATTTCTTTTCTTTCTTTCATGAAGCAGGCTCCCACTTTCTTATAATTAGTTTGTATTTTGTCTTCTATAGGTAATTTTTATACCTTTAATTTCCGAAAGGGCGCTTGGCACAATAATATCTTTCCTACACTCCCCGTCAGCATGCATCGAATATCCAGAACCGCACTTCTTTTCAGATCCGATATTTGACGAATCAAAGCGTCCAGCACTTCCGACTACGGAACCACCGGCGCCAGAAGAGATTTCTTCCAATTCCTCTTCCTCTTCAATTTCTTCCTTGCTTTCTTCTAAATCATCTTTACAATCTTCATATCTATCTTCAGCAGCATCAGACCATTCGGATCTTTTCGTTGTCCCGGCAGTCTTGCCTATTGATGTTGTGCAAATGGCATATTTATTTTCCTCGATTACTTCTTCAATAATTTCGTAAAGAAGTTCTGAAAAATCTACCCCTTCCTCTAGCGCAGGAGCCTCATCACTGATATTCACAATAGCCTTAAAATCTTCGATATTAACATCGGAAGGAAGATGAGCACGAATCATACTATCATCGCCGATCATCAGAGCCCTCCTCAATTTTGAAGCACTCAATTCTACCTCACCATCAGAAGCTACGTCACATGCTGGATAAACACCCACTTTTACGTCGTGAAGTTCTAAAGTATCTCTTGCTTCTTGCTGTTTTTTTCCATCTTTCAACACCCAGTCGGCAAATTCTTTTGCGCGCCTTGAATCCGGAACTCCCCTTTTGTCTGCCTTATTACTACACCCTAGAGAAATTGTAGCACCGGAATGATATTCTGCGAATAAATCGTGTCCCAAAAGCTCGAAAGCAAAAGCCATGGGGCTACTGGCACCAGAGTTAATAAATTCTATTTTTGGATTGTCTAGTTTGTAGAGTTCACGAAAAACTCTTTCTGACATGTCCCTAGTCACGCCTTCTCGGGGAGATCCTTCTCCACTGATAACTACGACTTTTTCAACATTTTCTTCGGCTGCATAATTTTCAATCATTTCTTTATGGCCCTTATGGGGAGGTTTAAATCCACCCGGGATCAAAATAACATATTTTTCTTGACCCAATTCTCCCATAAGGACGTTGAAGACTTCATTAATCAAATTCTCATCGATCTTCTCCATGGCAGGAATTCCCTTGCGACCATATTTAAAAAGACCAAGGAGCTGGTTCATTGGGGCAAAGTTTCCTGTAAATTTGTATGTGTGACCATCATAATCAAAAACAAAACCTTCTGCTGCGGTCGAAATGTTCTCGACGCTTTTTAATTTTTCCATTTGCTTTTGAAGGATGATCATAGCCTCTTCAGATCCGGAGGCTTCAATTGCTTTGATCGCCCTTTCAACTTCTTTTCTTTGTCTTATCAATTCTTTTTCATTGTCTAAGATAAAAATACTCTTAAGGCTTTTGAGCATTTCAACAGAGAAATCGTGGATAATACTTTCGATAGGAGCGATAGAACTCTTAAGGATTGTTCCAGCGCTGTCTATGGCGCGCCGTACAGCCTCTTTACTCTCTGGTGGGACACCCTTTAGAATCGCGCCTTTATTCCACTCTTTGTCTAACTTTCTTCCGTAACCATAAGCATATCGATATCCCGGATCCGTTAAAAGAATTTTCTGTAGGACCTTCTTTTCGGTTTCTGCGTCAAGATCTATTCCTTCTTCTTGAAACCAGTTGGAAATCTTGGCCATTACATATTCTAGGACGGTTTGATTGTCACTTATACCTTCGGAACTAATTTCTTTTTCAAGCTCGTCGAGGGCAAAATCGAGAGCAGTATCGTCTTCGAGACCCTTGAGAACTTTGATGGCGTCCATTTCGACACCGTAATCTCTTTTCTTAATCTCATCTTGTTTATCTTTCAACAACGAGTCAAGAAGTTCGGCGTTTGTAGAGACATCTTTCGTCGTCGTCATCAATTCGCCCGGATAGTTTGGATCCTCAACCTCAATTTCGATAGGCGCGCCTGTTTCTCTGCTAAACTCAGCCCCTCCCCTGTGAATTGCTAGGGTCTTCGTATCATAATTGATTAGATTGGTGCTGCGAGGATCAATAATCTCTGCGCTG
>CAZSPM010000502.1:0-2118 GCA_964608785.1 uncultured Eubacteriales bacterium | reverse complement strand
CTCCGCTAATACGCATCAGTCTGGTGAAGACGTACGAAAATCCTCTGATGAGCAATGGCAACACCCTCAAATAATAAAGAGCGCCGATGACTGCCGCAAAAAACATTATGGTGGGCAGGGCCTGGAAGGCAAGAAAATAACCCAGAGATGTTTCTCCTTGTTCATTGGTCATCCCCGGAGACAAGGCCAATCGGCCGAAAAGAAATTTGTTCCCCTCGTTCGCGCTCTCGAGAACAACCACGGCGATCTTGTTGACAAAGAGAAAAAATTTCGCTCCCACTGGAATCCAAAAAATGAAAATCGCAAAAAATAGCTGCAAACTTATTCCCCATAAAATAACCCTCCAATTCACAACTTTTCTGTTAGCTGAACAGAGCCATGCAAATCCAGCCAGGATAAAAATCCCAAAAAAACTCACGAGATTATAGATGTCCATTTTTATCGTCCTTTTATACTATTTTTATTCATCTTATAGTTAGTTTATCGTTCTCTCCTCGTCAACCTCGAGAGCCACCAATTTATGGCGAGATCTCATTCCTCTGACAATCTTCACACTAGAAAGAGGAAGATCAAAATAGGAGGCCAGAATTTCGATAACTTCTTTGTTGGCTTTGCCTCTTGACGGAGGTGAAAGAACTCTGACTTTGTACTCGCCCTTCTTAACTTCCTCAACTGCTCGATTGCGAGCGCGAGGATAAACTTTTATGTTCAGATAGATTATTTTTCTTTCCAAGCCAACGCTCCAGGCACTGACTTACAGAAATATGGCTTAAAAATATGACGTCTACGATCCCAATAACTGAAGAGCATAGAGCCGGAGGGAATCTACCAGGAATTTATCCACAAAAACTATCAACAGAATGACAATAAAGGGCGAAATATCAATGCCTCCCAGTCTTGAAGGAGAAATGATTCTGCGAATTGGACTCAGGACTGGTTCGGTCAAATAATAAAGGACAACTGAAACCGTGTATAGAGATGGAACTCTAATCCAAGAGAGAACTGCTCGGAATATGACGATCCAGATATAGATCATCAAAATGATGTCGATGATCCGAGCAATGGCAATCAAGAAATTTGCTAAAAGAATCATCTCACTTTGATAAAAAACGACTTACTCCATCCATAAATTCGGTCTCAATCCAAAATACTCTTATATTTGGCGAAAAGGTCCTTGAGCTGTTTCTTGTTAACGATATAGCCGCTTAAATAAAGTGAGAGAGTAGGCCGCGAAGGATCGTTGGATCGTACCAGTACATACTCCCGGATTACTCCTGTTTTTCTGCGCGGAGGCAATTTTATTTCAATCTTTTTCTCACCTCTTGCGGGAATTTTGAGGGGGAAAGAGATTTCTCTTCCGTTTGAATAAAATACAGCATTCCTGTGAGAACAATTGACCACTAACTCCCGCTCACCCTTGTTTTTTATTTTTGTCTGAGCTCTGATATCTTCAGAGTCCAGAAACAGACCTAACTCTAGATTGTAATGGTCAAGATTTATCTTTGCCTGAGGTGGCACCTTCACATCAGCGACAACAACGAGTTGCTTTCGAGGTTGTCCGGGATCGTTTGATTCAACATAGATGTACTTAGTGACTTTCCCTGCAAGCCCTCTAGTATTAAAGCTCACTTTTATCTCGCCCTTCTTTCCTGGAGCGACATTTTTATCCGAAATGAGCGCCGCAGTACATCCACACGTAGTACTGACTTTCTTGATTGTTAGAGTTGAATCACCTTCATTCCTGAAGACAAACACGTGGGTTAAAACCTTCCCTTGGTCAATCTTACCAAAATTCCTCGACTCTTCCTTGAACTTGATCTTAGGTCCTTTAGCTGCAAGTGGAAAGCTTCCTATAAGCAAAAGACCAGTGAGAATGACTAGAAGGCTTATCCCTCTCTTTTTATTTAATCGTAATTGCTTCTGTTTTCTCATGGCGTTCTCCCTATATTTTTTTTAATATTAACACTTTTTCTGAAAAAGAGGCAAGCATTGGAAGCATCTCTTTTTCTCATGTTGCTATCAGGAGGGCTGATGAGGAACGCCCTCCGCAGGCGGAGCGGAGTGATCTGACTTTTAAATTGGTTCCAACGGGGTCAGGCTTTCATAAGTTTCATAATT
>CAZSPM010000501.1:0-2120 GCA_964608785.1 uncultured Eubacteriales bacterium | reverse complement strand
CGCAAGCTGTTACTCTTCCTCTACTACTCCCCTGCTATAGATTCTGCACATGAAAGCATTGAATTCATCATGAGCCAGGTCAAATTTGGCTGGCTGATAAGGTCTGTACACAGCTGGTCTGCAAATATTATCATCGGAGCTATTTTCATCCACATGTTCAGCTCTTTCTTTCTCAAGGCTTATAGGCCTCCGCGGGAATTAACCTGGATAAGCGGGTTTTTCCTTCTTCTGATCTTCATGTTCTTCGGCTTCAGTGGGTACCTTCTCCCCTGGAACGAACTCTCGTTTTTTGCCACCCGCGTCGGAACCGATATTGCGGGAACCATACCATTGATAGGAAAACCCATCAAAACCTTTATACTTGGTGGACCAGAGGTTTCTGGGGCAACTATTTCGCGCTTTTTCTGGCTCCATGTAGCCGTCCTTCCTCTATTTACGTTTGTGATTCTTGGAATCCACATCCTGTTGGTTCAGACATTGGGAATGAGCAAGCCCATAGGACTGCCTGAGTCTAAAGTCAAAGAGGTTCCCTTTTTCCCCGACTTCATCCTTAAAGACTCCCTGGGCTGGATGCTCATTCTGGCGCTCATCGGCGTGCTCTGTGTCTTCCTTCCCTGGGAAATTGGCCAAAAAGCAGACTCTTTTGCCGCGACACCCATCGGAATAAAACCAGAATGGTACTTTACTTTTATGTTTACCACTTTGAGAATCATCCCTCCCCATATTCTCTTTATAGAGGGAGAAATTCTGGCAATTTTTGGCATTATAATAGGAGCACTTTTCTGGATGATGATTCCTTATCTAGATCGCAATGCGGCCAAGGAAAAAAAGAGTCCAATTTTTTCCTTTATCGGATGGGTTGTTTTTCTTTATATAGCTGTGATGACAGTTTTAACATATCTTCTGCCCACTTCGTGAAACATGAAAGCATTGAATATAAAGAAAATAATCTCCCTGGCCAGTATAATTGTCTTGTCGATATTGCTTTCCCATCTCAGCCTCTATGCACAAACAGACTCCTGCATCGATTGCCACAGAGAGCTTGAAGATGAACTCCTGGCCCCTGTGCAGACTTTTGAACTTGAT
Source organism: uncultured Eubacteriales bacterium (assembly GCA_964608785.1). Lineage (GTDB taxonomy): Bacteria > Acidobacteriota > Aminicenantia > Aminicenantales > Aminicenantaceae. Next base: position 1,034 of record CAZSPM010000501.1, on the reverse strand, counting down.
GTCCATCGACAATTCGGATTAAGCTGTGCAGACTGCCATGGAGGAAATCCTGCCGAAGAGGATATAGAATTGGCCAAAGATAAATCCTTTAAGGGTGTTCCTGAAAGATCCCGTATTCCTGAGTTATGCGCTTCCTGCCATTCTGATTCTACTTATATAAGACGTTACAACCCCAGCCTCAGAGTGGATCAATTAGACATATACTGGACAAGCGAGCATGGACAGCTTTTAAAAAAAGGCGACTCAAAGGTTGCCGTCTGTACAGACTGCCATGGTACTCATGGCATTCAGGCTTCCACCCACCCTAAATCATGGACTTTCCCCTGGAATATACCCCAAACGTGCGGACGTTGCCACTCTGATCAAGAATATATGAAAGGTTATAAAATCCCAACAAACCAGTGGGAGGAGTACAAAGAAAGTGTTCACGCTAATGCACTTTTTGAAAAAAAAGACCTCTCTGCTCCTACTTGTAATGACTGTCACGGCGATCACGGCGCTACTCCTCCTGAGGTCACTTCAATCGCCTTTGTTTGCCATCAGTGCCATCCCAGCGCAGGAGAACTTTTCTCCCAGAGTCCACATAAGAAAGCCTTTGACGAGCTGGAGCTATCGGAATGCGAGGCCTGTCATGGAAATCACAAGATTCTTCCTCCCTCGGATGAAATGCTCGGTACTGCGGAACAAGCTGTTTGTATCCAATGCCACGAGCCCGATTCTGAACCCTACCAGATAGCTTCCCGCATTAAGGAAAAACTTGACGAATTTATCAAAAAAATCAACAATGCCGATCATCTATTGGCGCGAGCTGACAAACAGGGAGTGGAAGTAAGTGAGCCCAAGTTCAAGCTCATAGATGTAAATACTGTACTTATCCAGGTGCGAAACTTAACCCACAGTTTTTCTCTTGTGGAGATTGAAGAGAAGATCGAAGAAGGAGAGAAAATTGTTGTAGAGATCACAGAAGCAGGAGAGGCTGCTTTGAGAGAAGCTAAATTCAGAAAGACAGGGCTGATCATTGCCACTTTCTTCAT
>CAZSPM010000500.1:0-2126 GCA_964608785.1 uncultured Eubacteriales bacterium | reverse complement strand
GCTTCTGAGGGATCTGACTTTAATAATTTGTAGCATTGGGGTCAGGCTTTCATAATTTGTTCCAACGAGATCAGGCTTTATCGTGAATAGATGTTCAGCTACAAGATTTAGACCGTTTTACATCATGAGGACAAAGCCTGACCCCAAAGAAAAACAAATTATGAAAGCCTGACCCCGTTGGAACCAAAGATGGATGAGACGGAATTAGCTGGTGGGACTTATTTTCTTCTGGCGAGATAGCTCATCTATTTTCGCAAAGCGCATCTGAAGCCTTTGAATATAATTTCTGCCTTCAAGATTTTCCTTAGCTAAAAGTTTTACTGAATAGAGGATCCGATCTATACATTTGACCTTTTCTTCCCTTTTGTAGGCTCCTGTTTCTCCAGGGAGGATGATCTTTTTCTCATACCGGCATTTATCTATACTCTGATAGATGGCTTCTCCAATCTCATTTTTAGGACCGCTTTTTTCATCCGGAAAAAAGAAGAGTCCCTTCTCCTTGTCAATTTTTTCTTTGGCATACTCTAGGGCTAAAATGGCATTTTTATCTGTGAAAGATTCTTTCCTCTCGCTGTATTCTTTTAAGGGTGCTTCGATGTGAAATGCAAGCCAGGCAATTCTCTCATCATTTAAAATATCTTCTTCAGGGGATGTGCTTCTTGAACGAACAGGCTGTTTTTTTTCTATGATTCGCTTTTCCTGGTATGGCTTGTGTTTTTCAAGGAAAGAACAATTTGGAGGACAGTGGATTTCCTTTCCCCTGAGAAGGCCGCAGCAAAGGCTGCATAGATGTTCACCTAGGGCAACGCAGAATCGTTTGGCCTTTCGTTTATTACACTTTGAGCATTTGGCCATTCTATCCTATGCATCCAAAAAAGATTTTAAAAAAATTAAACCTTAACAAGTCAGATGAAACGCGCCGATTGCTTTTTTCTTGGGTGAAAGTTCATTAAAACTTTGGACAGCCTTTTCTGTTTTTTCGATAATAAGCTCTATTCCTTTTGATTGAGCCAGATTTCTTACTTCTTCTTCTACTTTCATTAAGCCGGAGTATCCAGTCCCGATAACAAGAACTTCAGGCTCCTCTTCAAAAACATCTTCTATATCTTTGAGGCCTACCTTATGACCTGATATCCGCCACCAGGAATCATTTATCTTGCCGGGAAAGATGATGAGGTCTGATGTGTACGGGTGACTATTTATGATCATTTGGCCAAAAGCATATGATTCAATCATGGTTTCCTTTTCAGGAAAAATGTATCGGAGGTGAGTGTCTTTATTCTTTTCCCTAACATATTCTTGAGAGCTTTCTGGGCCGCTTTTTGTTCAGCCACTTTTTTAGAATGACCTTTTGCCTTCGCCAGAGGCCTGTCTTCAGATAGGACTTCGATAATAAAACACTTTTTGTGATCGGGGCCTGTTGAGGTGACAGTTTTATAGATAGGGGCGGGCAAATTTTCCTTCTGAAAGTATTCTTGGAGGGCTGACTTGTAGTTATTAATGAAAAAATCTCTGACTTTAATTTTTTTGAACAAAGATTGCAGGAAAGGGTGAAGAAAATTTCTTGTTTCCTCTAACCCCGCATCCAGATAAATGGCAGCGACTATCGCTTCAAAAGTGCCAGCCAAGATGGTCTTTTTATTTCTTCCTCCACTTTTTTGCTCGCCCTTTCCAAGGAGGATATAATTGTCAAGCTTTATTTTCTTGGCAAAGGAAGAGAGAGAAGCTGTGCTCGCCGCTGTGGACTTGAGCTTGGAAAGTTCTCCTTCGCTAGAGTCGGTGTAAGTAGAATAGAGGAAATCCGCAATTATCAGGCCGAGAATTGAATCTCCCAGAAATTCTAGAGTCTCGTTATCGGATTCAACTCCTTCTTGGTTTTCATAAGCATAAGAACTGTGGGTTAGAGCTTGGAGCAGAAGATCTTTGTTTTTGAAATCGAAGCCAATTTTTTTCTCAAATTGTCGGATGTTTTTTTTCATTAAGGAGCCTATTTTCCCTGCTGCTTGGACCTTGATAATTTTCTGGAATAGGAGAAAGGATAGACTATTTTTCCTCCTACGATTGTCATTTCTGGAGCTCCTCTTAACTTCCAGCCATTAAAAGGATTATTCCTGCTTTTAGATTTG
>CAZSPM010000499.1:0-2141 GCA_964608785.1 uncultured Eubacteriales bacterium | reverse complement strand
CCCTTGGAAAGATCCCTCTGTTTGAGATCAACGATATATACGTCTGCCCTGTCTACCAGGCCCAGATGAGCGTAAACAGTGCCTTCATACGGAAGGGGAATGGCTGTCGGCTCGGGTTTTTCCGGGGCTTCAAGGCCGACATAGATATCACCTCCTTCCTGGATTTTGATTTCAAAGAAGGAATCCTTCTCAACATCGGAATAGTCATCCCCTACGGCCAAATAAAACCCATCGCCTGTCGTATCCATGTATTGCGCATAGGACATTGTACCGGCCTTTCCGGATGCCACAGCTGTCCTTCCGGCTATTTTTTTCCCGTCGGGTCCCAATACAGCTGCAGTGAAACGTCTCGTTTCACGGGAGGTTTCTTTGTTCTTCTCTTGTGCGGAGACTGATGTTTGCATTGTGTTTTTGATGAGAGTCCTCTGCCCCTTTGATGAGGATACTTGAAAATATACCCATTCTCCCTTCTGGAGGTGGTTTTTTAATCTGTAGCGCCCTGGTTTTAGCGGGACTGCCCGTGAGATGCCGGGGCCACCCGAAACGGGAATTATGGGTTTTAAGTTACGTTCTCCCGATCTGGCTTTTTGATCCATCTCTCCTGCAAAGTCTCTCAGACTCTGGGAGAGGGATGAGTATGTCTGTGCGTCATAATAGCGTCCGTTCCCCGCCTGTGCGATTTTTTCAAGCTCTGTCTTGTGCTGATCTTCCAGGTCGAATCCTATGACATAAACACTGATCGGAATTCCTTTCTGTCTCAATGTCTCTATGACTTTGACAGGATCACCCCCGCAGGTTTCATTGCCGTCACTGATGAGGAGAATATACGGATTTTTATCCTTGTAGGGCAGCAGGTCCTCACCAGCAAGCTGGAGACTTCGTGCAATCGGTGTGTTTCCATGCGCAACCAGATTCACGGCAGTCCGCTTTATCGCTTCCGTGTTTTGACTGCCAAAATCCACAAGAAGTTCCGAGTTCAGGCAGGACTGAGTGTCTTCTTGAGGGATGGAGGTGTCAAAACCAAAGGCGCGGAAACTCAGGCCTATGAGCCTGCTGTTGATTGGTCCGAGAGTCTCATCCAGCGCTCGTTTGGCCAGCTCCATTTTTGTTTTTCCCTCAAGGCGCTGGGCCATGGAGCCTGAGGCATCAAAAATAATCTCTACATACATCAGAGGAGAAACATAGGGTTGAGGTTGTTCGGGGAGGAGAGTTGTGGCCGGCTCCTTTCGATCAGAGGTTTCTTTTGCTTCCTGCAGATCCCGGTTTTTTTCTTCCTCTATGGAAGGAAGAGGTATGATCCGGACCAGAGAAGAGGGATCCATCATAGCCTTCCTGATTCCCGGTTTTACAGGGGGCACAGATGAAGTTTTGTTGGTTGGGAATTTTTGTTTGCCGATCTTTTGTGCAGCGAATTTACGCGGTTTCCTCAGTCCCGGTCCTGTCCCAGACCCACCCATTGATCCCTGAAGGGCTTCCTTAAGGCTGTCAAAATTACCCCCAAGGTAAAAATTCCCTCCTGATTCGAGGGCAATGCCTCCCAATTGGGAAAAACCGAGGTCATCCCCGATGCCGATGGTATCAATGGGGATGTTCAGGTCTTTAAAAAGCCCGGCAAGTTCTTCTGGGTTGGCTTGACATGTTTCCTCTCCATCGGAGAGCAGGATAATTTTGTTTTTCCCTTTCAGACCTTTGAAATCCTCCAAAGCCTGTTTCAAAGTAAAATGCAATGGGGTCTTTTGGCCAAGGGGTCTGGCCTGTTCAATGGTTTCTATGATTTTCTTGTAATTTCCTGACTGAAAAGGGATTACCAGTTCAGTCTCTTCACAGGCGGTTGACCGGTTGCCGATGTGTCCCAGCAGCCTCAGTGCCAGCATCGAATTATCCGATAAATCTGTAAGAACCTCTCTGAAGACTTTTCTCGCCGCTTCAATCCTGGTCATGCTTCCCATTTTCTTTTTCATGCTCTGTGAGAGGTCAAGAATGATGAGCGTGTGATTTTCTTCCTGCTGTAGAGAATTAAAAAGAAAAGGTGGAGCTGTCAGCAAAACAAGAGAAAAAAATATGATATACCATAATCTTCTAGGCATTGAGTTCTCCTCTAACAGGTAGATAGGCCACTATAACACACACCTGTCATCATA
>CAZSPM010000498.1:0-2141 GCA_964608785.1 uncultured Eubacteriales bacterium | reverse complement strand
AATATTTTGAAGGCTCTGGATGATTGTGAATAGCAATGTTGATGTTATATTTCTTTACCATCTGTTCAAGAAGGGATGGGTCATCAGATTTGGGCTCGGTTACAATAGTGCGGATTCCCATTTTCCTCGCGAAATCAAATACCTTGCTCATACTCTCCTCATTATTTTCAAAACCGACCACTCCGTAGCTGACAAGCGTGAGGCCGTATTCACTCAATTTGTCCTTTACCTGCTTTATCAAATCATCATCCAGGTTATGATCAAATTTCACATCGGGCATATCTTTACTGAGCGCTTGCCCTGGATAGGGCTGCAGGAATTTTATGCCGAGCTCTTTTGCCTTTTCTAAAGTCTCAAAAAATGTAAATTTTCTAAATGTCCAGCACTGCACTGAAATCGGGAATTTTTTTATTCTGACATCCTGATAATTTGTGCTCGTAACCTCCTCCTTTACTGATTTAAGAGTCTTTTTTTGAGTGCTCGTTGTTTGGATTCCCGTCTCACTGGTGACAAAGAAAATTGATATTAAAACGATTAATAAGTCACTTTTTGTCTTCATACTTTACTCCTTATATGAAATAAGCATAATCATTTTTTCGGGTTCCACTCCCCTTTTGCAACTGCTGGTACAAACGTGTCAAGATCAGGCGGCGGAAAGAGTATTGTTTTCTCCTGTTCTGCGCTCATGTAGGCAGTCATCAAGAGCTCTGTGACATTCACACCATCACTGAAATTTTCTTCAGGACGCTTTCCAGATAAGAAAGATTGAACCATGTGGCGATTTTCCGCAATATATCCGTATTCTGTTTCTTCATCGCTCACGATAGGCATGAGTCCCATCTCAGCGTTCTGTTTTTCTACAAGGTCTTCACCGGCACTTCCTTTGACATTGCGGCTGAAAAATACCTTTAAACCAGAATCCAGGGTGTTAATAAAAAGGGAATACTCTGGTCCTAGGAGTTCCATGCTCAAGCGCAATCCGGCTCCAACAAAACTCCAAGATGTAGTTGTCTCAACTATCAACTTTTCACCGTTTTCATCTCTGTATTCCAGTAGAGAACGGGCAAAATCTTCGGCTGGCCTGTTGATATAGTCCGTTTTGCCACCACTGTCATCAGAGAGAATTTTTGAATAATGGGGATTCTGCCATTTCAAGCATGAGGTATGGGCGGAAACCTTAACTGGCGTCAGGACCTCCCGGGCAGCGCCTGGTGGAGTGAGCATGAAACGAGCTTCTTCTACAGAGTGGCACATCATGTCGTTGAGAACTCCCCCGCCTTGAAGCTCCCCATCCCAGAACCATGGCATATGTGGCCCGCTGTGTTCTTCTGCAGCACGAGCCAGGTATGGACGACCCGATATAGCAGCTCCTCGTGTCCAAATAATCTCCTTTCCTCTCACTACAGTGGGTGAAAAGACCTGATTTTCCAGGTATCCATCTAGAAGTTCTGCTTTCTGGACAAGTTCGAGCATTCTCCGAGCTTCGCCCGTATTCCTTCCGAGAGGTTTCTCGCAGGTGACGCCGATTAATTCCCCTTTTCCCGTCTCCAGAGCGTTCACAATCTCATCCATATTTTCAAGACGAGAAAAATTCGGAGCACATATCCAGATGGCATCAATATTAGAGTCAGCCACCATGTCTGATACTGACTTGTAGGCTGTGGCCTTACCCACATTGAGCTCTCGAGCCAACGCAGCCGCTTCCTCTGCCTTCTCCTCTGTTCGTGAAACTATCCCTATAATATCGGCATCACGAACACCAACCCATGAGCGAATATGGAATTTTGTTATAAAACCAGCTCCTATTAGGCCAACTCCCAATCTTCTTTTTGCCATTTTTGATCCTCCAATCTATTGAAGTGAAGATGTATGAGTCATGAATGATAACAAAAAACTACGAACTCATATCTCACTGTTCATCCCTGTTCCGGAGGAACAGTGGTCTGCCTTGGTTTAAAGAAAAAAAGAAAAGCGAATGCACAGAGTATGGTCAGCACACAGGGAATAAGAAAAACGGAAGTCCAGTTAGTCATTTCTTCTACAGTGAAATAATCATGAATCCAGCCAGAGAAAAGGCTTCCCAGGTAATTTCCAACTCCATAAGTGACAAGGATAATAAGGCTTTGCGCAGAATGCCGAAT
>CAZSPM010000497.1:0-2152 GCA_964608785.1 uncultured Eubacteriales bacterium | reverse complement strand
CCCCATTGAAATGCAAATAAAAACGGGGGCGAGCAAAGAGGAGATTGATTTGAGCTCTCTACGAATAGACCTACTTGAAATAAACTCACAAGCCTCAAATGTAAAAATAGTTTTTGGGGATTCTTACTCATCAAGAGTCAAAATAAAGTCAAGTGCCTCATCTCTAGAAATTAAAATCCCCGAAAAAATGGCGGTCAGACTGAAAATTGATTCCAAGGTGAAAAATCTAACAGTTGCTGATAGATTTGAAGAATCTGGTGGTGAGTACAAATCGGGGGATTTCGATAAAGCTTTCACCCGACTAGACATATAGGTGGAAGCGGTAGCCGGCTCTATAACAATCAACTAACCCCTTGACAGTTACAAAGACCTGCTGATAACATTTTGCTTAATATGAAAAGGGAAAACGTCTTTATTATTTCTGTTGTGACCGATCTCCTTATGACAGGAGATATGTGTCAATTGCGGGGATAAGAACGATTCGCATAAGTTCCTTTAAAAAAACCCCCGCCAGGGGGATTTTTCATTTTTCGGGGGAGTGTGCCTGAATAGGTCAGGGTCTCTGGTTCACCAGAGTAAAAGTGGGTTCAATTCCCATCACTTCCAACAAAAATTGAAAGGGGGATCGTGAGTGTCTCGGAAACTACGAAGGTAAGAACGAAAAAGCAATGGTCGTATCCCGATCTCGAAACTTGGCAGTGGAACCCTGAAGATACGACATCGTTGCCTGGGTGTTGTAACAATCGTTTCTCGGGGGCCTACTTTTTGCCAAGTCGAGACGAGGACAGGTAATCGATTCCAGCTCACCAGCGAGGAAAAAGTCTCCCCATTGTGACCTAGTGGGGTAGTGGTGCAAAAGGAAGACACGCAGGTTCAAGGATCCTGTTGGTACGGGTTCGAATCCCGTCCACCCTACCAAACCAATAGGGGTATATGGAAAGGAGAGAAATAAAAGTGGAAGGACCAGGGGAAAACCCAATACTGGTACTATGGGAGAGAAATCAGGCGCAGCTTGGGAGTGTGGAAGCCAAGATCGATCGGCTAGGACAACTTGCTCAACGGGGTAGGACAATTCCTTCGGGAAAACTAGGCGCTCTTTGTTTTCAGCAGACCAGACTCCGAACACGCTTGACGCAGCTTGCCCAGGCTATCACAAAATCGGATTTGTGACAGGCAGCGATCCAAAATCAAAACCCCTAGTCGCCACACGTGGCTAGGGGTTTCTTGTTTAGTACGGGTTTGATATAATGTCCCAACTATTAACAACCTGAGCAAGATTTGAAATATACTTTTAAGAAATATTTTTCAAAACTTGCCTTTTTTGTCAGGAGTAAAAAAAGTGGAAGTGGTACCGATGGTAATCAAGCGTGATCCGCGAGGGGAACGCGCTTATGACATCTACAGCAGGCTGCTTGAAGAAAGAATTATATTTATTAGTGGTTCTATTACCGATGAATCGGCCAACATAGTAATTGCCGAGCTTTTGTACCTTGAAAACGAAAACAGCGAAAAAGACATAAGCATTTACATAAACTCACCTGGTGGCTACGTTCACTCGACATTGGCAATTTACGATACCATTAAATATGTCCGCCCTGATATTTCGACCGTGTGTGTAGGGATGGCTGCTTCTGGAGCAGCGGTTCTGCTGGCTGGGGGGACAAAAGGAAAAAGATACGCTCTACCAAATGCCAAGGTGATGATTCATCAGCCAATGACAGAAATAAGCGGTCAAGCAACAGATATAAAAATTCATGCCGACGAGATCTTGAAAATGAAAAAAAAGCTAAATGAAATTTTGTCTAAAGCAACCAAACAGTCTATTACCAAAATCGAAGCTGACACCGAAAGGGATTTCTTTATGGGAAGCACGGAAGCTAAGAAATACGGGCTAATCGATGGAGTAATAGAAGCAAGAAAAACCGCTATTGACGCTACATCAAAGGGTATAATCGGAACAAAAAAGAAAGAGTCTGTGCTAGTTGGTAAATAGGGAACCGTAGCTCAGTTGGCCAGAGCGCTTCGTTGACATCGAAGAGGTCAGAGGTTCAAGTCCTCTCGGTTCCACCATATTCCTAAGCGGCTCCCCTAGATTTTAAGAGAATCCAAACACAATCATCATCACCATTGCATTTTCCAAGCTGTTTGCTGG
>CAZSPM010000496.1:0-2153 GCA_964608785.1 uncultured Eubacteriales bacterium | reverse complement strand
CGGAGCCATCCTGGGGAGCGGTTTTTTATGCGGCGCTCTTAAACGCTACGCCAGCTGGAAAACAGGCTACACACGGAAGACCCTTCATTTTCTCATTTTTTTTACGGCTGTTGGCCTTCACATATGGGGAGGAATGCCGGCTGTTAATGTTCTCGGAGTCGGGATGGGAATATTCGTTCTCCTCTCAGTCAAAGCGGGAGATGGGAATTTCTTCTTTGAGTCAATGGCCAGAGAAAAGGATTTTCCCAGGCGTGGTTATTTCATCTTGGTTCCCTATTTAACCACCGCAATTGGAGGAATCGCATCCAACCTTCTTTTTGGATCGAGCGCTGTCATGGGATATGCGCTGTGCGGCTCGGCGGATGCTGTGGCAGAGCCTGTAGGGGTTCGCTTCGGGAAACATCGGTACAGAGTTCCCAGTTTGAGAAAAGTAAGGGTTTCAGAAAGGTCAATAGAAGGGAGTTTATCGATTTTCGTTGTTTCTGGGATTCTGTCTTTTTTTTTCTTCGTCTTTCTCTATCACATGCCCATCTCTAGAGCGTTGGTCTCCTCTCTTCTCCTATCAATCATCGTGGTTTTCGTCGAAGCTATTTCCTTCCATGGCGCAGATAACCTGACCATTCAGATAACTGCAAGTGGATTGACTTACTTGTTTATCAAAACGTGGGGTTAATCCGTTAACGTTGGAGTTTCATAACTTTCTGTCATTCCTGCTTTACAAATGTCATTCCTGCGTAAGCAGGAAACCAGACCTATCTGGTTTCCCGCTTCAGCAGTAAAAAGCCTGGATTCCTGCTTACGCAGGAATGACGATATTCTACTGTACTCTGGATTCCCGCTTATGCGGGAATGACGGGTTTCCAAGGTCTGACCCCGTTGGAACCTGTTGGATTAATAGGGGTAAAAGATGTTCCCTTCCCTTTTAAAACGTCGATATTGATGCTCATGAGATTCCAACTGGCTTAGCAGATCCAAAAGCTTTTCCCAAGATGCTTTGCTGAGAGAAGTCGTTTCTTCTTTGACACCCCTGTCGGCACTCAGCCAATCTTGGTAATTCTGGCAGTAACCGTCGTTATAGGCCATCAAGAACATATTTATGCCGCAGATAAGCAAGGGAGGAATGATAGCCTGAACTGAATATGGGCAGAGGAACAGGATGGCAGAGGAGAATTTGCCGGATCTAATCTGAGGAATCAAAAAGTCCCGGGCGATATCTTTGGCTGAAGTCATAATATAGACTCTACTTCCTGCCTTCAGGCTTTTCCTGACTATTCTGTAAATGGCGCAGGTAGAGCAGATCGCCTGTATTTGTAGTTTTTCAAGGTAGAGGCAGTCGTGATTGGCTCTTTCCGAAGGACAGGAGGAGGAAGCATCTTCAGGATTGTAAGGTTTGAGGCAGAATCCGAGACCTATAAGCGGCGCCTTTTCCCCTTTCTCTATATTGTCTAGAAAAATTTTTTCATTCGGGATGGATAGGAATCGTTTGTATTTGGGAAAAATGTTCTCTTGTGTCTTCATAAAATGTCGATATTTTTTGAGCCCTCTTATGGTCTTTATGGGATGGATGAGCATGACTTTGAGAAGGAAGAAGCCGGCATATTCCCGGAGAAAACTGCGATAAGTGAAATGCCAGATATTGATATCCAGGAATAAAACTCTGTCAAGATAGGCAAAAAAACGATTCAGGGGCATCTGAATAAAAATCCTTGAGGTGATTTTTTGTATGTCATGGCAAACCAATTTTCGTTGTATGTCACATTGATTAATATTACTTAACTGGAGACATCTTGGCTAGTACGAATTATACGAATTAGGGGGATACAATACTTAATTGTTTTTTACTGGAGCTAGACGATCGCCGTGTTAAATAGTGTTTTGAGAATAATCAGATATGAGTTAAGGATTATTCAAACAACATTCAAATCTTCATATGATAAAACAAGTAATCCTTGGGGTCAGGCTTTCATAACTTTTATAACTTTTTGGCTTTGTCCCAAAGTTACTTGGTATTAGGTGACCCCTTTGGTACATGAAGGTATGATTCGGTTGGCATTTTTTCAGGGAAAAATTTGTTTATTTTTATGAAAAAAAGGTGCATGAAATCCTTGACATTTAGGGGTAATCTACATATTATATACGAGGATATTTCTCTA
>CAZSPM010000495.1:0-2156 GCA_964608785.1 uncultured Eubacteriales bacterium | reverse complement strand
TGGGCTTCCGTCATTCCTGTGTAAACAGGAATCTAGCATTAATGTCATTCCTGTGCAATTGGGCTTCCGTCATTCCTGTGTAAACAGGAATCTAGCATTAATGTCATTCCTGTGTAATTGGGCTTCCGTCATTCCTGTGTAAACAGGAATCTAGCATTAATGTCATTTCCGCGGAAGTGGGAATCCAGAACTATTCGCATATACTTTTATATAAATCAATCCATTGTGGATTTTCTTTTTCAATCATTTCTAACTTCCAAGCCCTTTTCCATTTCTTTATCTGTTTCTCCCTTACAATTGCAGATTCCGCAGATGCATGAATTTCATACCAAACCAGACGATGAACATCATATTTTTTTGTAAAACCTTCTATTAGACCATGTTTATGTTCATAAACTCTTTTTACAATATCAGAAGTAACACCTGTATATAAGGTGCCGTTTCGTTTGCTGCAAAGAATATAAACGTAAAAGTTTTTCATGTTTCTGGATTCCTTTTTATACAGGAATGACGGATGTATTGATGTTTCCTCCTAATTCCAGGAATGACAAAAAAAGAGTGTGGATTACAGATTAATTATATGTCTCCATATTATTTTGCCATCTATTTAGGAGACGAATCTAAAAATTTTTTTTCTTATTTCTGGATTCCTGCTTACGCAGGAATGACGGATTTCTGTTTGCACAGGAATGACGATTAGGCTGGATTCCTGTTTGCACAGGAATGACGATTAGGCTGGATTTCTGTTTGCACAGGAATGACGGAAGGGTCCCTTTATTTCTGGATTCCCTCTTACGAGGGAATGACGGATTCCTGTTTACCTTGGAATGACATTAGTTCTGGGTTCCCGCTTCCGCGGGAATGACAAATTACTCAGGAATGACGGAAGGGAGGTATTGGTTTCTTTCTTCTGCACTATCTAAAGACCACTCTATTTTCATCTCCCCTCCCCTCTCAGCAAGATCAACAAACTCTTTCTTCTCTTGCGGGTAAATGACCTCAACCTTTGGCCGGTACGCATCCTTTTCATTCTGTTCTTTTACAAGGGCTATGCTTCCATCACTCAAAGAAACCATTGTCCCTACAGGCCAAATCCCGATTATCTTGAGGAAATTATCCAATTGTTCAGGATCAAATAATTGGCCCCTCTCCTTCCTCATCATGCTGTAGATTGTATGAGGAGGAAGCTCCTTCTTACTCGTCCTCCTCTGCACAAGAGTATCATAGGCATCACATATAGAGATAAGCATGGAGATAGGATGAGGTTTTTGAGGAAAAGACACTTTGGGATCGCCTTTTAAATCGTATCTCAGATGGTGTTCGAAAGCGACGATGGCCGGCAAAACTCCAATTTTATCTTTATATTCAAGAAGGATCTCTGCTCCTAAAAGAGAGTGATGTTTCTTCTCAGTCGCACCATCATTTCCTAATCCATCCGCATCCCTCTTTAATTTTTGTGACGCATAGATATTGCCAAGATCGTGGAATAAGGCAGCAGTCCCTATATCCAAGACATCATCTCTGGAATATCCCATTTTTGAGGAAACGTACATGGAAAGGATGGAAACGTTTAAAAGATGAGTAAAGGCAATGAGCTCTCTCTTTTTATCTGATGCCAGGTTTAAAAAATCTTGGTATCTCCCCATCATATCTCGTGTAAAATTGGACGCGAGATTGTATCTCAATTCTACATGATCTATCTCCTCGCTATTCATGACCTTATGCAAGGACTGAGTAACGGTATCCAGGGACTCCTCATAGCCACTTGTATATTCCTTTCGTTCTTCTGATTTCTCTTCAGGTTCTGAAGAAGGCCCCTTGATTTCTCCGGCCTTGATATTTCTTATTCCAAGGAAATCCAGAAGCTCCTGAGGACTTCTATCTCCTTTTTGCTTTCGGGTAGTCAGAAAGGAAATGAATTGAGTCAATTCTTCTATCTGCATATCCCGATGAAAAGAAATCTTCTCAATGCCTCTCTCTTGCAAAAAAGTGAGCAGCGGCCTGAGTTTCTCACTCACATCAAAAAATATTTCATGTTCAAATGCCAGCTCTCCTTCAACGATTCCGATGACGAACTCACTTCTCTCCTTGAAGACTTCTTGCAGCCTTTTGAACGCTCTGCCCATAAAATCCTGGAACTGTGGATGCTCTACAGA
>CAZSPM010000494.1:0-2173 GCA_964608785.1 uncultured Eubacteriales bacterium | reverse complement strand
ACCGCCATGTCCCAGATTGAGAACATCTCTGATATTTTTGATACGATGATGAGTTACTTCAGAAATATGAAGTAGGCCGACTATGTTAGGAAGGATTTCGATGAATGCGCCGTACTCCTCGAGCCGGACGACTTTGCCTGAATAGGTCTTACCGACTTCTGCCTCTATCGTAATCTCGCTTATTAGCGTTTTGGCCATCTCTGCAGATTCAGTATCAGAGGCGGCGATGGTGATCTTTCCGCTTTCTTCGATATCTATCTTTGCTTTGGTTTGAGCAAGGATTCTTTTGATGACTTTTCCGGCTGGTCCGATAACGTCCCCAACTTTTTCAGGATTTATGACCAAATTTATGATTCGCGGGGCGTAGGCAGAGATGTCCGACCGCGGTTCAGGAATGGCTTCTTTCATCTTGGCTAATACTTCCATGCACGCCTTCTTGGATTTTTGGAGAGATTCTTTTAGTATCTCTATAGAAATTGAGGGAGTCTTCAAATCCAGCTGGATCGCTGTTATTCCTTTTTTTGTTCCTGCAACCTTACAATCCATATCTCCAAAATGGTCTTCAAGACCTGCAATGTCGGTGAGTATGGCATAACGATCGTTTTCTTTGACTAGCCCTATAGCGATTCCGGCTGTAATCATGGAAAGAGGAACACCGGCATCCATTAATGAGAGGACCCCTCCACAGACAGTGGCCATAGAGGAGGATCCATTGGATTCCAATATGTCAGAGACAATACGGATAGTGTAAGGAAAAACCTCTTCGTCAGGAATAGAGGAAAGGATTGATTTTTCAGCCAAGGCTCCATGGCCGATTTCTCGCCTTCCAGGGGCTCTTAAAAAAGCAACTTCTCCCACGCTGAAGGGAGGAAAATTGTAATGAAGCATGAACCTCTTTTCAGACTCTTCTCCGATCCCGTCGAGTCTCTGGACATCTTCAAATGTACCCAGCGTGACAGTTGCCAGACACTGAGTTTCCCCTCTTGTAAAAAGGGCAGATCCATGGGTGCGAGGAAGAATGCCTACTTCAACGGAGATGGGTCTTATATCGTCAAATCCTCTTCCGTCTACCCTCTTGCTCTCGTTTAAAATTAAATCCCTGACTAATTTTTTCTGGATTCTGAAGAAGATTTCCTTTGTTTCATTGATTTCGCTTTCGTTTTCTTCTGGAATTTGACTCAGCAGAGAATCTAAGATTTTGTTTGTTTCTTCTTCTCTGGATTTTTTGATCTTGATCTGGATAGCTTGTGAAAGAGAAGAAGAGATGTCCTTCTTGATCTTTTCAAAGTTCGATTGATCGATCTCTTTAGCCTTAAATTCCCGCTTTTTTAAATCTAATTTTTTAAAGAGATCCTTTTGTATTGCGATAATTTTATTTATAGTCTCCTGAGCTATCGTTACCCCCTCTACAATTTTTTCTTCCTCAACTTCAGCGCCAACTGCCTCTATCATCACGATTCCTTCTTCCGTACCCGCAACAACCATGTTCAAAGAGCAATCTTCGAGTTGCTTCATGGTGGGGTTGACTATGAATTCGTTATTCGCATAACCGATCTTCACGGCCCCTACAGGGGTATTAAAAGGAATATCAGAGAAATAGAGAGCGGCAGAAGCACCTATGATACCCAAAGCGTCCGGTTCATTCTCTAGATCGGCAGAGAGCAGAAGAGCCACAATTTGAGTGTCAAAAAAGTATCCTTCAGGAAAAAGGGTTCTTATCGGCCTGTCGATCATACGGCTTACAAGAATTGCCCTTTCTGAAGGCTTGCCTTCTCGTTTGAAAAAGCCTCCAGGGATTTTTCCTGCTGCATAGGTGTTTTCTCGGTAGTCAACGATCAGGGGAAGAAAAGACTTTTCTTCTTTGACTTCTTTCTTGGAAGTAGCGGAGACGAACATAATCGTGTCGCCGTAGCGAATCAGAGCCGAACCGTCCGCTTGCTTACCGATTTTCCCGATTTCAATAGAGAGGGTACGATTGCTTATTTCAAGGCTGAGTTTTTTTTCGGACATTTCGGCTCTGGGGGTCAAGCGCTACTTTCTGAGTTTGAGCTTCTGAATCAGCTTTTCGTACCTATTGACATCTTGCTTTTTTAAATATTCTAGAAGCCTCTTTCTTCGCCCTACGAGTTTCAGAAGACCCATGCGAGAGTGATGGTCCTTTTTGTGTGTTGAA
>CAZSPM010000493.1:0-2177 GCA_964608785.1 uncultured Eubacteriales bacterium | reverse complement strand
AAAGTAGTCTCTTACACCTTTGTTTTTCACTTTTTTTCAATCCAGAATCCGCATTCTAAAGTCCGAAATGCGAAGATCCTGTATCTTGTATCCCGCGTTACTTCCCCTTCTTTTTATTTTGTTTTTTTCGCGGTTCCGCACCCTTCGGTTTTTGGCCAGGAACTTCCTTGCTGCTCACCACCGCCGTGACATTAAATTTTTCTTTCTCTCTTTTTTTATCTTTAACAATGGACGCCTTGAATTTTACATCCTCATAGAACTCTGATTCTTCTAAAAGAGGAATTATTTCAGAAGCAGCTTCCGCGTAACCAGAAATCTCAATCCCCTTTTTCCCTTTTTTTTCATTGTAGGAAAATCGTGTTAACCACACCTCTTCAGGGATAATCTGGGTAAGTTCCTTCAAAATATCCAGTTTGCTCACATCACCCATTTTAACAGTTTCCAGCGAGCCCATCTTGCCTTCAATTCCTGCAATCTCCTCCCGCAGGCCCTCGATCTCTCTCACCTTCCCCTTCAATCCGTCAACCCTTTCGTTCAGCTCGTCAAGATAGATCCGCTCTTTTACGAAAAAAGAAACAGTGAAGGATGATACTCCCAGCAGCAGTAGCACTACTGCGGTTACACCGAAAATGAGGTTCCAGTTCTTCTTCTTCTTAGGCCGTAATTCCTGAGGGATGAAGTTCACATCCAGGGGTACACCCTTGAGCCCCTTAAGGGCTAAACCAGTTGCAGCCGAAATGCAAGGAATCTTTTCCCAGGCATCACCCGTAGTAACCGTAATATTATTCAGACTGTCCAGCAGTTGGGCCTCAATCCTCTCTTTTGACTGCAGGTGACTGATTAAAGACTGATCAACTCCGCTCCCGGAAACTACGAGTTGAGAAGATTCTGATTTTTCATCTCCCAGACTCAACCGGGTAGTTTCTATTTCTGACAGGAGTTTATCAACCTGTTCCTCAACTTCCTCACCAGCGCCCGCTCCTTGACTTCCCGGAGACACATTAAAATATCTAGAATAGATAAATGCGCTGTCTCTCACTACTCCCAATTCACAACACTCGTCATTGAGGCTGATTAGAAACCTCGTGCTCTCTTCTGCAGGTGTTTCTTCAACTTCCTTAGTACTTTCCTCCTTATTTACTCCCTTGCTCAAAAACCGGGTCAGGGACGCCGGCAGTTTCTTCCTCCAGCCATTTTGACCGTTCCCTTTGATGCCTAACCACTTACCCAGTCTGTCTTTTCCGCCGGGACTCTCCCCGGTAGTAACGTTGTAAAGGGCGGTAGAAGTTATCTCAATACCTCGCACTTTGATATTTATTTTTTGAAACAAATTGAGGTAGTGCTCTATCACTTCCTTCTTTACCACCATGAGCAAGACGTGGATAAGGTTTTTGGCTTCATCCCGTTTCACTATTTTGAAGTCAAAATATACTTCCTCCAGGGCAAAGGGGGTATAGCGGTCCATCTCAAAGCCTAAAACCTCTTTCAGATTTTCTTCGGTCGGTGAAGGAAGAGAAAGCCTTTTCACAATCACTTTACTGCCGGGGATTCCAAGGAAAAGGTTGTCCCGGTCACCTCTGTTCTCATCGATAAATCCCTCTATGTTGCTCAATATGATTTCTTCCCGATCCTCTGGTTTCACCTCTTTCAAAGAGACCAGACGATAGTGCTCCAGAAAAGGGTCTCCTCTAAGTTTCTTTTCCAGCAATACCATTACCGCCTGATTGTTGCTCACTGCAAGCCCGATGCTATTCATTACTCTAAAACCTATGCCCCTTCCTGCCAATACAGTATTTCATACTTCCTTTTTTTCTTAGTGGTAAGTTTGATCACCGCGGTAACAGCCCTTTTAACAGAACTGTTGGCAATTCTACCTCGCGCCTCTATCCTGAAAAAATTAGTAGGGTCAACCGTAATAGTGGGTGCGATCTGAGCGTAATTGGGTAATTCTCTCAGCCTGGCATCATTGATGTTTTCAAACTCTTTTTCGCGACGCAGCTCAATTATTCTTCGTGGCACCTCATGAGTCATCGGCGGGGGAGGCAACCACAACAGAGCGGGCAAGCCCTTCGTCCCCAAAGATATCCTCAATGAACTCCTTCACCTCACGGGCCCGTTCGCCGATCCGGTCCACCACCGTGATATCCGCGGTGGCGCAGAGGCGCGATAACGTCAGT
>CAZSPM010000492.1:0-2179 GCA_964608785.1 uncultured Eubacteriales bacterium | reverse complement strand
CCGGAGGCTGAGTACAAAACTTGATAGTAGCTCTCCTTCATCGCTATAGGCATGTCCGCCTTCTCCGTGCCCAAAGAAATTCTTTTCACTGATTATATTAAGAAAACTGTCATCAGGAAGCTTATCCATCCCGCCTCCTAGACCAATGAAAGCTCTATAAAAGTGTGGGCTCCTGCTGAGTTCCAGATAGTGGTCAATTAGATACATTGTAAGCAATCTTAAAAACCGTATGAGAAGAGGATGTTATAAAGATGTAGCTCGGTTTGTCTATAAGTTTTGAAAGAAGCTTATTGGAGTGAGAACAAGAAGGAAAGGAAATTCTCTCTTTGGAGAGGAGAAGGCCCCCAGGTCAGGAAAGAATCTGTTGAATGGCTTGAAATCTGAAAAGCAGAGCTACCTGAGGGTAGACTAAACCCAAACTACATGTTTTAGCAGTTGTATTAAGCGGCTTGCTGTAGGGAATGATGAATGGGAGGGGGAGCATGCCAGGGCAAAATGCCACGATTGTTACAGATACGCTGAATCTCATGGTGGTCAGTAATGAAAGCGATAATTGACATCTGTGAGCTGCATTTTGGGCATTTTAACGGATCTATTTCAAACACTTTTTTCATGAGTATCGCCCACGTAGGGGAGGATTTTCTTTTTGGCTCTGGGTTGGCGAATACAAGAATCGGATCGTTATGTTCTCTTGCAGCTCCCCTACTCCGAGCTGAATAGCAACCGTAATAACGCGTTGTTTGTTCAAAGGTATCCGGAATATGCTGCTGCAGTTCTGCTAAAAACTCTAGTGGCGTAAAGAGCCGGCTTTCTTTGGTTCCATCTCTGTAGGCGGTATACTTAACCGTTGTAGTCCCCTGCTCCTGAGTGATAGATAGGCGTTTGTTAGATATAGGGCATTTCTTAAGATAGCGAGCGGTGAATAACCGCTGTTCCGTGTCAGTGGGAAGGATAGGTTCGCCAAGAAAAGCATTGAATCCACTGTGTGGCCAATCCCTCATAGACTGAACAGTGTCATCATCAAGAAGCTCTTCAGCTAGAAGAGAGGCAAAAATTTTATCGGCAAACTTTCTCTGCAGTAGGTCGGAGTCGATATCGACTTGTTTGAAGGTACCATCTGGCAGTATCGCACCATCTAGTAGAACACTGTGGATGTGAGGGTGAAATGCCAAGAGGTCCCCAGCAGTGTGAAGTGCCATAATGGCACCGGTTTTGCCGTCAGGACACTGCTCTGCAACTAGTTCCGACCAAGATTGCCAGGCGGCTTTGTAGAGATACTTATTTAGAGATCGGTTGAATTTGAAGTAGGGTCTTAGTCTTTTGGGAATAGTAAATACCCCGTGACGGTGAGGAAGCTTGAACAGGATGTTTTCTTCTAAGTGTTCAGCAAAGATATACGCTCTCTTAGCATCACACGATGGACAAAGACAGCGCCGCTTGCAGGAGAAAGCGATCAGCTCAGAGTGATTGCACTCCGGGCAGTGTACTCTGGCACAGCCGTGTACCAGAATGCCACAGTCTAAATAACGATCCAAGGCTTTCGGGACTTCATTCCTAAGGGCTCCGTACTGATGCTGAAACTGTAGCTCCCAGCATCTTTCAAGCTCATCGCGAAAGTTGTAAATGATTCTATATAGATCAGTATTCTCGGGTCTTCTACGACTATATGCTCGGAGTTTCTTCTTGTCCCGTTCCCACGATGTACTGCTCATATAAACTTTTCGAGCAGATGGGAAGAAAGTTTCTTGCTGATCCTAGGAGGTGCCTGTTTTCAGAGCAGGATTTCTCTAGGTCCTAGATGACGCATTCCCATAACATGTTAATTATAAACGGTTTTTAAGATTGCTTACACTGTTTTTGTCCCCCAAATCTCAGATAGAATCGCCATTGTGGTAAAAAAGGATCTTCACTTCGGGATAGCTAGAATGATTCAAACATACTGTAAACGCGACGAAGTAACTTTCGAGGTATTCCGAGAGGAGCAAGCTGCACGAATTTGGCTCGGCGAAGATCTCAATGTAAAATAGTGGATGTACATAACAAGAACGCTCACAGTGACAAATTTGCGCGAGCGCAAGTTTACACGTGGCGCAGGACGTTACATTATGTTCTCTTGAATCTGGAGTGAATTATGGGTCCCATCTCTCATAGTACTGATAAGGAACGAGAAGCATTAATG
>CAZSPM010000491.1:0-2182 GCA_964608785.1 uncultured Eubacteriales bacterium | reverse complement strand
GCGAGCCGCCGATCACGATGATGGTGTCGATCATCGCCTTCGTCGCCCTCACGTTCTATCTCGGCATCTTTACCGACTGGTCCGGCGGGCTAGCCGAAAAGGCAGCGGAATTGCTGGTCGGGGGGCTTGCGAAATGATCCAGCTTCCTGCCGAAACATCGTCAAGACGGCTAGAAGGCAAAACCCTGAGCTATTTATTATTGCAAGAACGCGGTATGCTTCAGAAGTCGATGACTTGTTAAAGCTTGGTGCCGATGAAGTTATACCAGAGGAGTTTGAAACTTCGGTGGAGATATTTTCAAGGGTACTCGGCAGGTATAAGGTCCCAAAAAACAAAATATTTAATTTTGTAGACATGATTAGGGAAGACGGCTACAGGGCGCTGAGACAGAGCAAAACAGCAACAAGGCAGCCGCTGTTTGACAAATATGATGTTCTCTCTGACATCGCTGTTGAGGTGTGCACGATTCATAGCGCTTCCCCTGTGCGGGGGAAGTCTATAGAGGACCTCGGGTTCAGAACAAAGACAGGGGCTACAATCATAGTAATTGAACGGGACAACGAGATGCATACAAGCCCTGATCCAAAATTCAGTTTCAAGGCCGCTGATATTGTGTTTATCACAGGGAAAAGGGAAGACATAAATAAAGCGATTGTTTATCTCAATGAAGGAAAAATAGGTGGATAATAATCTGGATTCTGCTGTTTTTAGGCTTAAGGCTTCTGAAGAAAAGGGGCCGGCGAGGAGTTGTTCTGCACCTAATCTGCCAGTTTTGCCATTAAATCTTCATAGAGCTTTTTTACATAGGCCCGGTCTTTTTCAGGGTCAGGCTTATCGAATCTGTCCAGTGTACGACTCACATCTTCAGGGATCTCGTCCAGAAATCTGGACGCAACTGAAGATTTTTCTTTTCCATACTTTATTCTGTGCTGGGTGTACGTGATGAACAGTTCCTTCATTGCTCTGGTGATTCCGACATAAAAGAGACGTCGCTCTTCTTCCAGGCCTTCATCGCTGACAGCAGATTTTTTATGGGGTAGTATATCTTCCTCTGTCCCAGCAATAAAGACCACCGGGAACTCCAGGCCCTTTGATGAGTGAAAAGATATCAGTGTTACACCGTTTCCGCAGTCTTCTTCCTTCTCTTCAATCAGGTCGGTCAGGGACATTGTTTCAAGGAACCCCTGAAGTGAAGGAGAACCTTCTACTGATTCAAAGTGAGATACCGATTCAACAAACCCATCAAGATTCTCAATCCTTCTGAATGCGGCCTCAGGGGTCTTATAAAGCCTGATCAGGTAGTCCTTATAATCGATTTCTTCGATAAGAGCTTTGAGGGTTTTTGCCAGTTCTTTGCCAGTTTGAAATAGACTGCGGTAGCGGCAGATGAGTTCATGAAAAGTTTCCGATGAAGAAACCGCTCTCTGTCCCAGGCTCTCTATTTCAGGTGCTTTTTCAAAGGCGCTGAAAAGGCTTAATGAGTGGACCGAAGCATATTCCGAAAGCGATTTTAAAGCAGCAGGGCCTATTCCCCTTTTTGGTGCGTTTACCGCTCTTAGCAAGCTGAGAGTATCAGCGGGATTGGCTATTATCTTCAGGTAAGCTGCAAGGTCCATAATCTCCTTCCGCTCAAAGTAACTGGTGCCGCCGACAACAGTATAGGGTATCCTCTGTCTACGCATCGCCTCTTCAAAAGGCTTTGAGAAAATATTTGCCCTGTAAATAACAGCTATGTCCTCGAATGCCAGATTTTTATCGTGCTTTATAAAATCTATTTTTCCGGCTACCCATTCTGCTTCATCCTCCGTATTTACGGCCTGGAATATGTTGACTTTCGGGCCGGCCCCTCTATCTGTCCAGAGGGATTTTTCCATTCTCTTCCGGTTGTTTCTGATTACCCCGTTTGCTGCCTTTAAAATGTGATCAAATGAACGGTAATTTTGCTCAAGCCTTATGGTGACAGTACCCGGAAAGTCTTTCCCGAAGTTCAGGATATTTCCGATATCTGCGCCCCTCCAGCCGTAGATGGACTGATCATCATCACCTACTACACAGAGGTTCATTGCCTCTCCCGCAAGCAGTTTAATGAAGTCATACTGAACTCGGTTAGTATCCTGATATTCATCGACCATGATGTATCTGTACATATCACTGTACTTTGCGAGTATGTCAGGGTGTTCTT
>CAZSPM010000490.1:0-2182 GCA_964608785.1 uncultured Eubacteriales bacterium | reverse complement strand
GTAATAGCTGAAAAAGAGGGCGCGCTTGGAGGCGGCTTCCATCCGTTCTTTCCCATAACGTGTCTCCTGTCGCATAAGCCCCAAGCAGGAGCGGTATCCCTGCTCGGGATGACGCCGGGAGGAGAAGATGTGGTTGACCAACTTCACGGTAAAATCGCCGATCTTTTCCGCCCATTTATAGAACCGTTCCGGATTCCACTCGGCATACTGACGATGAGCTTCCGGCATGTGCTCGGGATGAGTGGAATGCCGCCCCGGAGTGTCATCCCTCTTGTGGGAAGAGACCCGTTTGGTCTTGTAGAAGACTTCAACCACTCGGTCTGTGGCACAGATGTCCACCGGCTTTTGGATCAGCGTGTAGGGCACGGAGTAGTAATGCTTGTTAAATTCCACATGATAATCGATTCCCACCTTGGCTCTCTTCCATTCGGCTATCTCGAACGCTCTCTGAGGAAGAGGCTGGAGCACCGGCTTGTCCAACTCCTCGAACATCTCCCTGCGACTTCGCTCAAAATGCTGCATAGGCCGTGTATTGAGTCCTTCCAGCCTTTCCCATAAGGCATCGTTTATCTCGTCGATGGAGAAAAACTGTCTCTTCCTCAGCGGAGCGATAAGCCAGTACTCCACGGTCTGGACACCTTTTTCAACTTTAGCCTTATCTTTAGGTCTTTTCACACGAGTGGGAAGCACGGCGGCCCCATAAAAGCGTGCCATCTCATGGTAAGTCGGATTCAGATCCGGCTCGTAGTAACAAGGAGAGGTCACCCCGGTCCTAGTATTATCAGGAACCAGCGCCCTGGGCACGCCGCCAAAGTATTCCAGCGCTTTGACATGTCCGCTGATCCATGAGGTGAGATCCTGGGAAGGAAAGGCTTCTGCATAGGTGTAATTGCTGGCGCCCCAAGTCGCGACAAAGATGTATGCTTTTTTCACTTCTCCCGTCGAGGGATCTGTGTAGGACATGGTCAGTCCAGCAAAATCTACAAACAGCTTATCCCCGGCCTTGTGGGGGACTCTCATCATTGGATGAAGCTGTTTGCTCCACCGGCGGTAGAGCTCGCAAAACTGGGAATAACCCCAAAAGCCCTGGTCCTCTTCCTTATACTCCGTCCAGAGGAGCTGGCGGGTCACCCCTTTTTTCCTCAACTCCTGGTGGACGAGCGCCCAATTTGGAGTCCTCTTGCTAGCCTCCTTCAAAGCCGATGGAAAAAGACGCTGCTCCAACTCCTCATCCCCGAGTCCTTCAGGAAGAGGCCAGCCGATCCCAGCCTCCGACGCTCTGCACAAATACTCCCGTACCGTCTCCTTCCCGACGGAACAGGCTCTGGCAATGGCTCGGATGGATAGACCACCCGAGTGTTTCAATCTGAGTACTTCTCGAATTTTTCGCATGGATAACCTCTTTCTGGCCATCTTTTCCTCCTCTTTTTTTTGGAAGGTAAATGATGGCTTATTCGTTTAAAGTTATCCAGCGCCGCTTCACTTGATATCGATTCCAGAGTCCAGAAAAAAGTGGCCGGAATCAACCGGAACAGGTGGCCGGATTGCTCCGGAATCAGTGGCCGGAATGAATCGGAATGGGTGGCCGCTTTCGGCCGGAATTTGCATTATAAAAAAATATTTAATAGACTGAAATATAATAGCTAGTTGAATCCCACCTTTTATCCCACATAAAATCCCTACTTTTTACGGTTAGATGTTCATTTATATTCGAATAATATTTTACTTCTTTTTTAGCGTCGCAATTGATAAAATCATTTAAGAATGATGGGATATATCACCACTTCTAAATGACTAATATACAGAAAGATTTAAATAATAGGCGTGTTTGGGCAGAGGGACTAATGATAGATATGACCAAGAGAATCGTCACCTTGGTTTTCGCCATTTGCCTCTTCCTTGGTCTTATTGCTTGTAAAAAATCCAAAGAAATAGAAGAGATTGTTAGTGATGACTACACAATAACAGTTGAATGTCTTGATATGACAAGTCTCAGTGGTGATAATTTTGTAGGTAAGCTTAAAGTAGATGATGCCCGAGTTATAAAGAACGGGACTCTATTAGCGGAAGGAGAGTATTCATTCCAGCATAAAGGTCACAATATCCTTGCCCAGGTCATGGATATCTCCTTTTACCGTCCCAATGACCACCTTTCCTAAAGGCTCGGACTGAGTGGCAGTCT
>CAZSPM010000489.1:0-2185 GCA_964608785.1 uncultured Eubacteriales bacterium | reverse complement strand
TATTTGGTGTCATTCTATTCATATTTAAAATCGATTTTACAATAGTATACCTTCATGATTCAATTATCCGCTCTATTATTAATACCCATCTTTAACACTTGTAAAATTCATCTTCTTTATTTACAGCAGATTACAAGCTCAAAATTCTCGCATGGCACTACATTTGACTGATTAAAGGAGGGGGTTTAACTCCTGCAGCCATAAAGCAACGATGAACAACTCCTTCAAATTCACTTCGCATTAAAAATGACTTGCCGTCAATCCTAATCTTTACCGCTTGGAGGGAGCGTAAATCACGTATTATCTCATCCCAGCTTGGCACTTCTCCTTTTGCTCTCAATCTCCTTCTCAACTCTATGACCAACAACAAGGCCAAATAGCTACAAAATACATGACCTTTTGTGTTCTCGGCTGTCTGATGATAGATGGGCCGTGTCTCAAGAATGTCCTTGAGATTCCTAAAAGCACATTCTACCTGAAGGAGGTTCTTGTATGTTATAGCCACTTCTTCTGCAGATAATTCCGTGTTGGTCGTAAGAACGAATTTTCCATCAAACCGAGATTCTTCTTTTATCTTAGCCATGTTGAGCTTAACAGCACCTTTGGCTATCTTCAGATATTTTTTATACCCTCTATTGGTAATTATTGTTGAGGGTGATTCATTGAGCTTTTCCTCAAGATCCATAACAATCTGCTCCCTTTTCTCTCTGTCTCTCTTCTCTTCCTCAAGATTAAGACAAACGATATACCTTTCTTCTCCCAGTTCAACTTCCTTTACTTTCAAATTCTCCTTTACCTGTCGATATCTCCCCGTTCGTGCTAAAACTTCCTTCCTCACCCGTTTCACTTTCCGCAACCGAACTCCCAGAATATATCCAAACTCTTCCTTCTCTAAAAATTCAATATTCTTCCGGCTCACCATCCCCCGGTCGCAAACAAGAATCACGCGCTGGATAGAGAAACGTTCCTTTATCCTTCGAACTATAACTTTTAGGCTCTTGATGTCGCTCATATTCCCTGGCCAGAATTCACAACAGAGAGGCTTCCCTTCCCTCGTCATCACAACCCCTATAACCATCTGCTTACACGAAGGACGGTAATCTTTTGAGTTCCCATACTCGGCCAAACCCTCAGGCCCTTCCCCTTCAAAATAGATACTTGTGGTATCAAAAAAGACTAAATCAAGTTCAGTGGAGAAAAGATCTCTCTCATATTGAAAAAGTTCCTCCTCCACATCTTCCTTAAACTCTGCCGCATATCCCATGGCTCGGATAAGATGATGATAGCGCAACTCTGAGCGCGAAGGATCATACACCCGTGTGCGCCATTTACTGGCCTGAAGATCAGAACCTCTCTCTGTTCAACGATGCAATACTGTATAAAAGAGAGACTCTTCCAAATTAAACTCGACTTTCTTCCTCTTCTCTAGCCTTGTTATGATTTTCTTTAACCCCAACTTTTCCCATAAACGTCTGAATATAAGAAAACTTCCCCACTCTTTTGCCCAACAGCTAAGGGAGTTATCCTCCTTGAAAGCAGAAAGAACTGCTACCTTTTCTGAAAATTTGGCAAAGCTTTTGATCACGGCATCAAGTTTGCCTGATTCTTTTAACACATCCAATCTTCCAAGATTAGCGATAGTACGTTGTTTGACCTTTTTTCCTTCTCTATAGTTTTCGACGATACAGAGGTAAGTGCGGGGGCCAGATTTTTTCTTTCTGACGAACATATCACCACAATTATAATTGATAATTTATTCATATGTCAAGAAATAAATTAATAATAATAGTAGAAAGTGCACTACATTTTGATGGTTTCCATAAAAATGTGTTGATTTTAAAGGTAGTTACGAGCATAATTTGATCTCAACTGTCAAAGATGGGTAATAAAAAAGGAAGGCGATAACTTGGAGGCAATTCAGGTCACATGGGAACTTGGAGAGAATAATAAAGAAAGAGAGATACAGGGTTTAGTACAATCCTGCAAACCCTTCAATTTAAAAGAGGGAAAAATTATCACCTTCGGACAAGAAGAAATATTAAATAAAGACAATATTAAAATCGAAGTTATCCCCTACTGGAAATGGATTTTAAAAAGAGGTTAGTTTGGGGGCTGTGTCCATTTATGTTCAAGTATCGGAATTTGAAAGTTTTTTTAAAAATAATATACCCTCGAAACCTTGACT
>CAZSPM010000488.1:0-2186 GCA_964608785.1 uncultured Eubacteriales bacterium | reverse complement strand
TGAAAAGTCAAGCAGATAAAAATTTATCCCCAATAAAGCAATTGAATCATATAACTGTATAAAAATGTTAGAAAAAGAAAATTCTGTCTTTCTGAAAATGGTGATAGTCCCCGCTATAAAAGGACAGATGAAGAAACAATTCCATAATCTTATCACAACTGTTGAAAAGATTACTGGATTCAAGATCGACATCATAGAATCCCAGACATATCAGGATGCAATAAAAGCTTTGAATTCTGGCGCCGCTCAGATGGGCTGGCTAGGAGCGCAAGCCTATCTGGAGGGAGCCCATAAAGCCAACATAGAGGCATTTGCTGTTGGTATAAGGGGAAAAAAGCGAAAATCCACATACCGTACGATTTTTCTGACCCGTGCAGATTCTAAAATCGAAGCGCTCTCTAATCTCAAAGGGAAATCCCTGGTCCTGAGTCAACGGGGGTCAACCAGCGGTGATCTCATGCCGAAGCACGAATTAACAAAGATTGGTTTGAATCCGGCAATCTCTTCAAACTTTAAGAAAATAATTTACAGCGGTAGCCACCAGGGTGCCATCACCTCAATCCTTTCGGGAACAAGCGATGTCGCTGCAGTTAGTGACATTAACTATGCAAATTCTCTCTCAAAAGGACTGATAAGTCGTCATGACCTTAAAGTTATTCATACCTCTCCAGAAATTCCCGGAGCTCCTTTAGTTTATTCAAAAGATCTTCCATCCGAGACTAAGAACAAACTCAGGCAGGCCGTGCTAAATGCTCATCAATACGGAAAGGTGAGTGGGTACGGCGAAAATATCATAAAGTATGAATCTCAAGAAAAGGCAAGATTAGACTTTTTTTCCTCTTATTTGAAACCTCAATGGGGTTGGCGAAGTCTTGTATTCATAGGCATGTTTGTGTTGCTGACTGCCTTGATTACCTTTCATCTTGGAATTAATCCCTTGAGAGCGGTCAGTAACACAACAAAATATATGGCCGACCTTCTTAAGCGGCTACTGCCTCCCGATTTCTCTAATTTTGGAGCTCTTATTTTTGCTATGCTGGAAACAATCGAGATCGGGATTCTGGGAACGATTCTGGCAATGATTCTCTCTATACCGATAGGTCTGTTTTCAGCCAAAAATGTTGCCCCCAATAAAATTATTTATTTCATAGCCAGAACTATCACAATCTTTTTTCGAGCGATCCCTGAATTCATCATGGCAATGATCCTTGTTATAGCAGTAGGATTTGGAGCGTTACCTGGAGTGTTAGCCCTCGGATTCCATACAATGGGATTTCTTGCCAAATTCTATGCCGAGGAGATGGAGCATGTGGATACTGGCCCAATAGATGCCTTAGAGGCCACTGGGGCTAAACGATACCAGATAGTAATGTTTGCCATAATTCCCCAGATCATGCCGTCTTTCGTCGGGTTTAATCTCTACATTCTGGATCGTAATATTCGCATGGCTACAATGCTGGGGATAGTGGGCGCGGGTGGTATCGGATATCGCCTTCAATCCGCCTTCAGGATGTTCCAATATCGCGAGGTCTCTGCAATCATTATAATAATTTTTATCACGATTTATCTAATAGATATCATATCTTCGAAACTGCGACTTTCCGTTAAATAAGAAGAGTTCAATTCTTTGAAGAGTAAGGAAAAACTAAACGCTATCGGATGTGAAAGGAGAGCAAAATGAAGATCAGATTTCTCATTCCAAGCTCAGTAATACTGATTTTTTCGCTTTTTGGGTATGCATTGAGTAGTGAGGAGACGGCAGTAACAAAAACATCTAAACTTACAATTGGGGGAAGATTACAGACCCAATTTCAGTATGTGGATGTTAATCCTCATACCAACCGCCTCTTGATCAGAAGAGCTCGGCTCACTTTTCAATCGCAATTGACTGAGTGGGCAAACATAAAAGTGCAGATGGAAGCCGGGAAACAAAAATTCACTCTAAAAGATGCCTATTTAGGTCTCAGTTCAAAGTGGTTCGATATCTTCATCGGGCAGAAGCATGTCCCCTTCTCCCGTGAAGCCATGAACTCCTCAAAATACTTGCAAATGATTGAGAGGGGCCGATCATCAGAATTCGCGCCTTTCCGCCAGATGGGAGTCGCCATACATGGATTTATGCTAGACAAAAAACTGGAATATCATATGGGTATCTATAACGGCGCAGTCAACAGCGGATCAGTCTC